>NZ_JBEEAB010000015.1:0-186092 GCF_040120725.1 Actinopolymorpha sp. B9G3
ACCCCCGCCCCCGAAGGCTCCACCATCACCGTCTACTACTCCAGCGGCCTCATCGAAGTCCCCGAAGTCCTCGGCGAAAGCCAAGCAGTCGCCGAAGCACGACTAGAAGACGCAGGCTTCAAGGTCAACGCCGTTGGCCAGTACACCACCGAGGCGCCGGCCGGCACGGTGATCGAGCAGGTGCCGAGCTCAGGAACGCGCCGTGAACGTGGTTCCACGGTGACGATCGAGATCGCCCGCACACCCGAACCGGAGCCCACGCCGGAGCCGACGGAGACACCGACGCCGACGGAGACGCCGACGGAGACACCGACGCCGACTGAAACGCCGACGTTCCCGTTCCCGACGGACACGCCGACCGACCCTCCGGACGACGAGTGAGCCTCGCCCGAGTCACCCGACCCCGATGGCACACCTCGAAGGGAACCTAGGGGACGCTGGCGACGCGTACCCGCGGTCTAGCGGCTGACCACCGGAGCGAGGCCGGCCGACCGTGCCACGGCGTCGGCCTCGCCACACACCTGCAGCCAGTTGGCGAGCATTCGGTGCCCGCCTTCGGTGAGGACGGACTCGGGGTGGAACTGCACGCCCTCGCAGGCCAGCTCGCGATGCCGGAGTGCCATCAGGACGCCTGATTCCGTACGCGCGGTGACCTCGAGAACGTCCGGCACCGACCCGGGCTCCACGGCGAGCGAGTGGTACCGGGTCGCGGTGAACGGATCGGGTAACCCGGCCAGGACTCCGACACCGGAGTGGTGGACCAGGCTGGTCTTGCCGTGCAGCAACTCGGGTGCGCGGGTCACTGATCCGCCGTAGGCGACCGCGATGGCCTGCAGACCGAGGCAGACGCCGAACACCGGGATCCGACCAGCGGCGTGGCGCACGACGTCGATGCACACCCCAGCCCGCTCAGGGGTGCCCGGGCCCGGAGACAGCAGGACGCCGGCGAACCCGTCGACGTCGCCCGGCACCAGGTCGTCGTTACGTCGTACCTCGCACTCGACCCCCAGCTGGTAGAGGTACTGAACGAGGTTGAAGACGAACGAGTCGTAGTTGTCGACGACGAGGATGCGTGCGGTCACCAGGCCATTGTGCTCGGCCGACCTACTCGTCAGACGGCTGGGCGTCCTTTCGTTCCTCGGCGTAGTCGAGGTTGAGCGGCCCGTCGAAGGCGGGCACCTGGATGTTCGGGGAGGTCTTCAACGACCAGCCAAGGTGGTATTTGGCCGCATAGTCTCGATAGATGTCGACTTCCGGCGATTCGCCAAGGGCTTCGACCATGCCTTCGGCGTCACCGATCGCCTCGATGTGGTACGGCGGCGAATAGACCCATCCGTTGATCCGGACGGTGTTGCCGACGCAGCGGACCGCCGAGGTCGAGATGACCCGCTGGCCCTGCAGGGTCACGGCCTCGGCCCCGCCCGCCCAGAGGGCGTTGACCACACCCTGGATGTCCTGCTGGTGGACGACGAGAGCGTCCGGGTCGACATCCTCCGAACGGCTGCTCACGGGCGCGTCGTCGAGGGTGACGCTCACGCCGGGTCCGGAGAGCGCGGTGAGGCCGGCCGCGGGAGCGAGCTGCTCCGCCTGCTTCTGCATGCTGTCGGCGTTGACGCCGCCGAGTTGGCTGTTGAGGAGGTCGTTGACCTCTTCTCGGAGTTCGGACCGGTCCGCGTCGAGGGTGCGGTTGCGTTGGACCTGGGCGCGGGCGAGGTCGGCGACGTCGGTCTGGCGTTCGGCACGCAGGTCGGTGCCGTCGGCGCTGACGGCGCTGGTCGCACCGAGGAACCCCGCCGCGCCGAACGTGGCGGCGGCGAGTAACCGGGTCATGATGCGGGTGGATCGGCTGGTCGGGTGCGCCGTGGTCTCGCTGGACCCGGCGGCTGGACGTGCCGGTGGCCCGGCCCGTTGCTCACCCACGTGCCCTCCGTCGTTGTCGCGGCAGCCGTGGAGACTACGCTAGCGGACATCGCGGTCAACTGACCCGAGCCCAAGACGTCACATGCGGAGGTCGGCGACGTGCCTGAGTCGCGCAACCGTAAGAAGCAGGCGTTCACGCCTCCACCCCGGAAGGCGGCCCCCAGCAGACTCCACGGTGGCCGCTGGGTGGCGCCGGTCATGTTGTTCTGCTTCCTGGCCGGTCTTGCGTGGATTGTGACGTTCTATCTCGCCGGCAGCCAGATCCCGGGCATGAGTGATCTCGGCAACTGGAACATCCTGGTGGGCATGGGCCTGATCACGATCGGCTTCGTCGTCGCCACTCAGTGGCAGTGACCGTGCAATGACAACGGTGTAGTTCTCCACCGCGCCGTCCCCAGCTGTGGACAACCTCCCGCCAAGGCAGCGTTCGAGGCTTCGTCCACACTCCCGGCGTACACCGCCCATAGGTCGCTGACCTGCGAAGATGTCCTATGCGAAGACGTGGTCACCGCGAGTTATCCCCAGTTTCCACAGGCTCCTGGGGAGAACTCCGTCTCCAGGTGGATGTGCTGGTCAGGACGTGAGTTGGGCGGTACGCCAGAGGATGAGGGCGAACGACGCGAGCAGAACCGCCGACAGGCCCAGGCCACGCAGTCCCGGCCGCCTGGGCATGTAGGCCAGGACCGCCGCGACGGCCATCCCGGCGACGAAGCCACCCAGGTGTGCCTGCCAGGACAGGAAGCTCCGGAACAGCACGTTGAGGACGATGTTGATCACCAGGACGCCGACGAACCAGCTCATGTCGGCCCGCAGCTTGCGGGCGAGCACGACCATCGCCCCGAACAGTCCGAACACCGCACCTGAGGCACCGACGACCGGGACGCCCGGCGGCGTGAACGCGTAGGCGACGGCCCCGCCGGCGATCGCCGAGATCACGTAGAGGTTCACGAACAGCTCGCGACCCAACAACTGCTCGAGCATCGGGCCCAGGATCCACAGCGAGAACATGTTGACCGCGAGATGCCAGATCTCGAGGTGGACGAACGCCGACGTGACGATGCGCCAGTAGCCGCCACCCGAGACACCCGGGACTTCGCCGCCGTTGACGCCGACGAACGAGTCGCCGCCCAGGAGCACGAGCCACTGGGACAACACCGGACCGAACAACAGCACCGCGACGAAGACGGCGACGTTGATCCCGATGATGACCTTGGTGGCTACCGCACCTTCACCGCGGACGACGCCACCGAAGCGCGTACGCGGCGCCCGCACGGTCCGCGCGCCCTCGCGTACGCATTCGACACACTGGAACCCGACGGCGGCCTGTCGCTGGCAGTCCGGGCAGATGTGACGCCCGCACCGCTGGCACCGGATGTAGGTCTCGCGTTCGGGATGCCGGAAGCAGGCCGGCTGCTCCTGCGGCGCCGAACTGCCACTCTCAGCTGGCTCGTCCGGTCGCGGGTGGTCGGTCATGGGACCTCCTTCGTCGGTCCCACGACCAAGGTGCTCTGCCTATTGCTGACCTCACTTCGTTCGGTCATCGCAGGCCGTCACGCCGCGCGGTGTTCGATCTCGACCGACTCGATGACCACGGTCTTGATCGGGCGGTCCATCGGCCCGGTCTCCACGGTGCTGATCCCGTCGACGACTCCCTGGCTCGCCGGGTCGGTGACCTCGCCGAAGATCGTGTGCTTGCCGTTGAGGTGCGGGGTCGGCCCCACGGTGATGAAGAACTGCGAGCCGTTGGTGTTGGGTCCGGCGTTCGCCATCGCCAGCAGGTAGGGCCGGTCGAAGCGCAGGTCGGGGTGGATCTCGTCGGCGAACCGGTAGCCGGGCCCGCCGGTGCCCGTCCCGACCGGGCAGCCTCCCTGGATCATGAAGCCCGGGATGACCCGATGGAACGTCAGTCCGTCGTAGAACCGCTTCGTCGTCTTCTCACCCGTCGAGGGGTCGACCCACTCGCGGTCACCCTCGGCAAGGCCGGCGAAGTTCTGCACGGTCTTCGGCGCGTGGTCGGGTAGCAGCTTGATCTGGATGTCGCCCGCCGAGGTCCGAAGTGTCGCGAAGGTCTCGTCCGTCACGAGAATGTCCCCTTGTCTGCAGCTCATTGCCGTCGAGTGCGATCCTTTCACGGCAACGTACAAGGTGGTTTCGGGGTGCCCTTTGCGCGAGGCCAGGTGTGCGGTGCCTGTGCGGTGGTATTCGGTCTGTGCTGCATGCGTCGGACAAGGTCCCTCATGGAGGGGCATGATCGGGAAGCAACGTGGGAAGGCATCACGCACGGGGTACCGGTACAGGAACCGACGGACCAGCCCACACTTCCAGCTGCGGGACGAGGAGGCGCAACCTGATGGGACGCCACAACAAACGGGGCGGCAAGGCCCCGAAGGCCCTGAACAAAGCCAACTTGGCCGCCGAGCACGCGTGGGAGAAGGTCAACCCGGCGATGACGAACGCACGGCAACGGATCGCTCCGGCTGTCGACGAGGCCAGGACCAGGATCGCGCCCGCGATGGACCATGCGCGAAACATCCTCGCCGAGGACGTCGCCCCCAAGGTGAGCACCGCCATGTCCTCGGCGGTGGCGGCCAGTGAGCCCTACCGTGCCGAGGCGAAGAGGCGGGGGACCGCCGCGGTCGCCGCGCTCAAGGGCGAGGTGGAGACCCGCCGGCGCAGGCGCCGCTGGCCCGGGCTGCTGTTCATCGCGGCGCTGGGCGCGGGTGCGGTGGCGGCGTACCGATATCTCAAGGGCGGTACGGACCGGCAGTGGGAGCCGATGCCGTCGACCACGCCGCCGTCGCGTTCGGACAGCGCCGGGCCGTCCGGGCCGAGTCGGGGTGCGGCGCAGGAGTCCGATCCGGCCGGCGCGGCACCTGACGAGGCGGTCGCTGACGAGGCGGCTACGAACCCGCCGCCGACCCGGCCGACCACCCCTGACAATCCGACGACCCACACCGAGACGGCCACGAGCGGCTCGTCCGAAGGCGGGGCGGTTCCTCCACAGAAGTCGGGGGACAGCGGGAGTGGAGCGAGGTCGGGTACGTCGTCGCCGAGTCAGGCCGCACGTCGGCGTTCGCCCCGCTCGTCCGGTTCCGGCGGGTCCGCTGGATCGGGTGGATCAGGCGGCGCCGGTGGGTCGAGTGGCCCCGGCAGGTCCGGAGGATCGACCGGTACCGGCGGGCGTTCGGCCGGCAACCGGAACCGCCCGAACAACGGCTGACTCCGCCGCCGGGACCTGACGGCAACGACAACGCTCCCGGGGGACGCCTCGGCCCGGTGCGCACGGACCACACCCGGCCGACACAGTTCCCGAGTACGCGTCACGCGGGCGCGGGGATGGGTCCGTCGAGCAGCGGGTCACCGGTGGCGCGCTGCCAGCGGACGAGCGTGTCCGCCAGCTCGCGTTCGACATCGGCGACCTCGGGTTTCCCGGCGAGGTTGTCGCGTTCCCACGGGTCGGCCGTGAGGTCGTAGACCTCGACCGCGGCCCGCTCCACCAGGTGGGCGTCACCCATTCCGGCTCTGGTCGCGCTCGCTTCGATGTCGCGTGGAAGCAGGAGCCGTGGACCCGGCTCGGCGTTGTGGATGTACTTCCACCGATCCGTGCGTACGGCCCGCATCGGGTCGTACGCATCGTGGTAGGTCTTCTCCGCGAACACCTCCGCCCGCACCGGGATGTCGGAGCCCCGCAACCACGTCGCGTGGCTCACGCCGTGCAGGCCGGCCGGCTGCGCTCCACCGGCGAGGTCGATCAGCGTCGGCAGGACGTCGACGTGTGCGGCCAGCCGACTGGTGGGTTCGCGCCGGTACGCCGACCCGTCCGGTGGGCGCATGAGCAACGACACCTGGATGCCCGGGTCGTACAACGTCGACTTCGCACCCGGGAAGGCCATTCCGTGGTCGGTGGTGAAGACGATCCAGGTGCGGTCGAGCAGGCCTTCGGCGCGCAGAGTCTCGACGAGCCGGCCGACGGCCCGGTCGGCGACCCGGATCGATCCGTGGAACGCCGCGAGGTCCTCCCGGGTGTGCGGATTGTCCGGGAGGTACGCCGGGACGGAGACGGTCGCCGGGTCGTCCGGCGGATAGAGGTCGGCGGGGTAGGGGCGGTGGACCTCGAAGAAGCCCACGACAGCGAGGAACGGCTCGCGGCGCCGGTCGGGTGCCGCCAGCCACGTCGTCGCCTCGTCGACCACCGTGTCGGCGCGCTGCCAGCCGGTCGCGGGATCGCGCCCTTCGTACACCTCGTCATAGCCCAGTCGCGACGGGTCCTGTGACTCGTGCTGCATGCCGAAGTTCGCACTGTGGTAGCCGAGCCCACGCAGGTGCATCGGCATCGTCTCGATCCCGGGTGCGTACTCCCAGCCGAGATGCTGCAGGCCCATCATGCCGTTGGCGTGCGGGTAGCGGCCGGACATCAGCGCCGACCGTGCCGGGCTGCACAGCGGCGTGGCGCAGAACGCCCGATCGAAGCGCACGCCCTCGGCCGCGATCCGGTCGACGGCGGGGCTCGGAACGCCAGGCACGCCGTAGGTGCCGAGCCGGGTGCCGAGATCATGCCAGTGGACGAGGACGATGTTCGGTCGCTCGATCGAGGTCACGGACCGAGGCTAGCCGCCGGCGGCGGCATGGCGGCACCCCGGCAACGGGTTCACGGGCGCGTTCGATCAACATGGCCGGGTCATCGCGTGGTCGTGACCAGTCCCGATCCCGATCCGGGCGGCCGGATCGTCAGCGCGCGAGCCGGCCGAGCAGGGCGGACGCGGCGGTGATGCCGGCAACGGCCGCGACGACGAGCACCCCGAAGTCGAGCCAGAGGTTCGCGGGCGTACCGATCAGGAGCCCACGCAGGGCGTCGACCTCGTAACTCAGGGGGTTGGCGTGGGCGATCCAGCGCACCCAGTGCGGCATCACGTCGATCGGGTAGAGCGCGTTGGACGCGAAGAACAACGGCATCGTGATCGCCTGCCCGATCCCCATCAACCGGTCACGGTTGAGCACCAGCCCGGCGATCGTGAGCGACAGGCACGAGAAGAACGCCGCACCGAGGACCAGGGCGACGAACGCCCCGAGGATCCGCAGCGGGTTGGGGGTGAACGTCACGCCCAGCACCAGGGCGAGCAGCAGGACGATGACGCCCTGTACCGAGGCGCGAACGCCCGCCGCGAACGCCTTGCCGGTGACCAGCGCGGCCCGAGGCGTCGGCGTGACGAGCAGCTTCGCGAGGACACCCGCGTCGCGTTCCCAGATGATCTGGATGCCGTAGAAGATCGCGATGAACAACGCCGACTGGGCGAGGATCCCGGGGGCGAGATAGTCGAGGTACGGCACGTCCCCGGTGGGGATGACCCGCAGCTGGCTGAACGTCGTACCGAAGATCGTGAGCCACAACGCCGGCTGGATCACCCGCGTGACGAGCTCGGTGCGGTCGTGGCGGAGCTTCTGCAGTTCGAGCAGGCACAGGGTCGCGACCCGGCTGGGCAGCCGCCATCCGAGCGAGCGCCCGGCGATGCGGGCCTCAGCCGAGTCGGCGGGCGGTGCGGCGGGTGCTGCGTACGGCACGGAACCCCCCTTCCGGGTTGTCGTTGTCGGTGAAGGTGTCGCCGGCGTGGTGGCGGAACACGTCCTCGAGCGACGCGTCCGGACCGAGGGCGGCCTTCAGCTCGGCCGGTGCCCCGACGGCACGGAGCCTGCCCAGGTGCATGAGACCGAGCCGGTCACACATCTGGTCGGCCTCGTCCATGTAGTGCGTGGTGACGAGGACGGTCATGCCGGTGTCGGCACGGAGTTCTGCGACGCGCTCCCAGACGGTGCCGCGGGCGATCGGGTCGAGGCCGATGGTCGGCTCGTCGAGGACCAGCAGGCGCGGCCGGTTGATGAGAGCCTGGGCCAGTTCGAGCCGGCGGATCATGCCACCGGAGTACGTACCGGCGAGCCGGTCGGCCGCGTCCTGCAGACCCATGACCTCCAGCGACTCGTCGACCTGGCGGCGGCGGTCGCGGCGAGGTACGTCGAAGAGTCGGGCGAACAGCATGACGTTCTCACGGCCGGTGAGGGCGGCGTCGGCGGACAGCTGTTGGGGCACGTAACCGAGGAGCCGACGGATGGCGATCTTGCGGTGGCGCACGTCGTAGCCGAAGACGCTGGCCTCGCCTTCCTGGACCGGCAGCAGGGTCGTGAGGACGCGGAGCGTGGTGGTCTTGCCGGCACCGTTGGGTCCGAGGAGGCCGAACACTTCGCCCCTGCGTACGTCCAGGTCGAGGTCGGCGACGGCCACCTGCTCCTTGAAGCGGTAGGTGAGGCCACGGATGACCACCGCGAACGCGCCGTCCTCGTTTGTGGGGGCCGCATCGCTGGTGATGAGGGTGTCGTCGGTCACTGGCTGCCCCCTCGTATTGCTTCCTGGGCGGACTTGGTGGCTGCCTTCGTCACGCTGGTGGCGCTGGTGGCCGCCTCGAGGTGGTGGGTGAGGGCGGCGAGAGCGGGTACGACGGCGCTGAGGACGGCGCGCTGGTCGGCGGGCAGGGTCCGCAGGGCCGCCGCGACGGCATGGCTGCGGCGGTCGCGCCAGGCTCCGAGCCGTCCCTCCGCCGCAGCGGTGAGCTGAAGGCGGGCCACCCGACGATCGCTGGCGTCGGCGTCCCGGCGCAGTAGCTCGGCCGCGGAGAGCTGGCGGACGAGTGTGCTCACCGTGTTGGGTGCGACCCGCAACGTGGCGGCGGCGTTCGCGACCGAGATGCCTGGTTCGCGGCGGACGAGGCGTAGCAGTTCAGCCTGCGCGCCGGTCAGCGGCCCGAACGGCCAGTCGGGACCGCAGCGCAGCAGACCACGACGGAGTGCGCCGATGCCGCTCAGGAGCTCCTCGGCGAGTGTCAGTTCGGCTTCGTCCTCGAGGGTCGGGGAGGGCTCTCTCGAGGTGTCAGCCACCGCGGCCTGCTCGAGGGGAGTGCCCTCGATCGCTTCCTGGACCGGAGCCTCGTTGGGTACCGATGACACCACCCCCGCAGAATAGCTCTGTCGCAGAGGTATTGCGAGAGAACTGCGGGCCCATTGGCGCAGGGCGCTCCCCACGCGAAAGCGTCGGGTCGAGATCAGCGGGAGTCGAGTGCCAGGCGCACGGCGAGGCCACCGAAGATTGCCGCCGAGGCGCGGTCGAGCCACCGGCGGACACCGATACGCCGCAGCACCTGCTCGGAGAGTGCTCCGGCCGCCACTCCTGCCGACGCGTCGACGGCCAACCCGACCACGATGAACGTCCCGCCAAGCACCAGGAACTGCATAGTCGCCGGCCAACTGCCCGCACCGGTCGTGAGGAACTGTGGGAAGAACGCGAGGTAGAAAAGGATCACCTTCGGGTTCGCGAGGTTCGTCAACACAGCCATCGCATAGACGCGGGACACCGATCGGGGGCGCTCGAGCCGCTCGACCGTCATCGCCTGGCGCGTACGACTCGAACGCCACGTGGTCACGGCGAGGTAGACGAGGAAAACCGCGCCCGCGATGCGTACGCCCTCCAGGAGGGTCGGTGCCGCCTGCATCAACGCGCCCAGACCCAACGCGGCCGCCACCGTGTGGCACGCCAGCCCGGTCGACATGCCGAGCGCCGCGACCACGCCAGCCCGGCGGCCACCGGTGATGGCGTTGGCGACGATGAAGAGCATGTCGGGGCCGGGTACGAGACTGACGAGGGCGACGGCGACGACGAATCCGATGAGCAGCGCATGGTTCATGCGCCCATCCTCTCCGACTGCCCCGACAACCCGACTGCCCCGACAACCCGACTGCAGACAATGGCCCATGTGACCTCAGCGACGAACCGGAGGTCGGACCCGCGCAGCCGGAGTGGCTCACACAGGGCCGGTCGCTGCGGGCCGAAGTCCTTCTGGCGTTGGAGTTGTGGCGCGACAACCTGGCGTTCCGCGACGTCCTGCGTACGCATCCAGACGCCGTCACGGAATATGCGGCCGCCAAGCAAGCGGCCATCCGCCGGGAGAGCCGACTGCGGGCGTACGCGGCGGCCAAGGCCCGGACCGTGCGGGCACTCCTCGAGCGCGCACGGCCATCGTCTCGACGTTTCAGGCGGAGATTGCTTTCAGGCTGAGATTTGCCTCGTCGCTAAGGAAGGTGTGCCGAGTCGTCGTGTTCGATGATGTTGATGAGCATACCGCCAGGTGCCCGGACGAAGAACCGCACCCTGCCGTCCGGCTCATGCGTCAGCGGGTAGGCGATGTCGTAGTCACGGAACTTCGCCTCTTCGTACGCCTCGCGTGCGTCGGGCACGTGAATGGAGATCGCCGGTCCGTCGTCCTGTGTCAGTTGGACCTGCGCCAGAGGATTGTCGCGCGAGCGGAGGTTGACGACTCCACGATGGTCGAAACCCATGCGTAGGCCGAGGAACTCGATCAGGAAGTCCCGGGTCGCGTCGGTGCTGTCGACCCGCAGGTTGGGGACAATCGCGGTGACTTTCATTGGCGGATGCTATCCGCCGGAGGCACCCACGTCGGTAACGTTCCGACGCATGGACATCGGAGTGGCGGCGCTTCGCGAGGCAACCGAGGAAGCGGTGGAATGCTTCGCCCGCCTGTTGCCACAACTGTCCTCGTCCGCGCCTTCCCTGACCCGCGCCAGCCTCGAGAAGATCATCGCGTGTCCCACGAATACCGTGCTCGCGGCGCGAGGCGACGGACGCCTGGTGGGCGCGCTGACCCTGGTCATGATCCCGATTCCTACCGGGGTACGTGCTTGGATCGAGGATGTCGTCGTCGACACCGACATGCGCGGCGTGGGCATCGGTGCGGCTCTCACATCGGAGGCCGTACGGATCGCAGCGGAGGCAGGCGCCCGGACAGTCGACCTGACGTCGCGCCCGTCGCGGGCGTCGGCGATCCGACTGTACGAACGGGTCGGCTTCGTCCGGCGGGACACCAATGTCTACCGTCACTGTTGGATCGTGATTTCTGCTGTCGTACAAGGGGTTCTGCTAGCGACGCGGTTCTTCGCTCACCTGCTCAGGTATCGCTGACGGGCACCCCGCGACGACGGGAAATTGCCGTGTGGTCCCGAATCATCCCCGGCGAACCCTGTCGATCCGACGGCCCGCCGTTCGTATAAGAGGTGTGAGTAGGGCCGGCATCACGGCCACGAAACACGCCCAGCGCCTCAAGAGCGCGCCAGGCGGGTCATACGGCCCCGGACGAAACGGACAGCGCCGCCCACCCGGCGCCGAAGGAGGAGGACAAAATGGCGAAATACCTGCTCAGCATCTACCAACCCGATGGTGATCCACCGCCGCCCGAGGTCCTCGAGCCGATCATGCGGAACATCGAGGCGGTCAACGCCGAACTTCGGGCAGCCGGCGCCTGGGTGTTCTCCGGCGGCCTGCACTCTCCGGGCGCCGCAACCGTGGTGCGACTCCAGGACGACGACGTGCTCACGACCGACGGCCCCTACACCGAGGGCAAGGAACACATCGGCGGATTCACCGTCATCGAGGCGCCGGATCTCGACGCCGCGCTCGAGTGGGGCCGCAAGCTCGCCCGGGCGATCACGCTCCCGATCGAGGTGTGGCCGATGCGGTACGGAACCTGCACGTGAGATGCCGATGACGCCCGACCCACCGGACGCAACCGACCCACCGGACGCAACCGACCCACCGGAGGCAGCCGACCCACCGGTGTCCGCCGCCGAGATCGACCGCGTCTTCCGTGAGGGGCACGGCCGTGCGGTCGCCGTCCTGGTGCGCGTCTTCGGTGACATCGACATCGCCGAGGACGCGGTCCAGGACGCCTTCGCCGCGGCCGTCCAACGATGGCCGGACACCGGGCTCCCCCCGAGCCCCGCGGGATGGATCATCACCACGGCCCGCAACCGGGCGATCGACCGGCTCCGCCGGGAGTCCTCACGTGAGGACCGCCACGCCCAGGCCGCCCTCCTCCACGCCCGCGAGGAGTCTTCGGGCTACGCCGAGGAGGGACCAGTGCACGACGACCGGCTACGCCTGATCTTCACCTGCTGCCACCCGGCGCTCGCCACCAGCGTCCAAGTGGCGTTGACGCTCCGGCTGCTGGGCGGGCTCACCACGGCGGAGATCGCCCACGCGTTCCTCGTACCCGAGCCGACCATGGCGCAGCGACTGGTTCGCGCCAAAGGCAAGATCCGCGACGCCAGGATCCCGTACCGCGTCCCCCGCGATGCCGACCTTCCCGACCGGCTCCGTTCCGTACTCGCAGTCGTCTATCTCGTCTTCAACGAGGGCTACACCGCGAGCTCGGGCGACCGGCTCGTGCGCGAGGACCTCTGCGGTGAGGCCATCCGGCTCGGCCGGCTGCTCGCCGACCTCATGCCCGACGAACCGGAGGTCATCGGCCTGCTCGCGCTGATGCTGCTGATCGAGTCACGGCGCGCCACCCGTACGACAACGGACGGCGACCTCGTGCTGCTCGCCGCCCAGGACCGCGGACGCTGGGACCGTGAGCTGATCGCCGAGGGTCAGTCCCTCGTACGACATTGCCTGCGGCGCGACCAGCCCGGTCCGTACCAGATCCAGGCGGCGATCAACGCCGTCCACAGCGAGGCGACCACCGCCGAAACCACGGACTGGGCGCAGATCCTCCAGCTGTACGACCATCTGCTGGCATTGACCCCCACGCCGGTCGTCGCGCTCAACCGCGCCGTCGCAGTGGCCGAGGTCGAAGGGCCCGCGGCCGCACTCGCCCTGGTCGACGGCCTCGGTCTTGAGCGCTACCACATGTTCCACGCCATCCGCGCCGATCTTCTCCGCCGCCTGGGCCGCACCGTTGAGGCCGCGCAGGCGTACGACGCCGCGATCGCCCATACCCAGAACGCCGCCGAGCGCACCTTCCTCCAGCGCAGCCGGCAGACGCTCGCCTGACGGTCGCCTGACGCACGGATCCACGTGAGGTATGAAGGGAAGAGGGGGTGTCGCGGTATGCCTGGCGTGCAAAAGCGGTCAGAGGACCCGGCGGAACGAATCCGTGAGATCGAGGCGATGTTGGCCGCGATTACGGCATTCGAGGTCACCATGCTCGATATGTCCGGACGTATCGCCAGTTGGAGTGCTGGTGGGGAAGCCCTGACCGGCTACACGGCGGCGGAGGTCCTCGGCCAGCCCGCCTCGATGTTCTACGCCGATGACGACCGGCCCGAGATCGAGCGCCGCCTGCGGACCGCGCAGGACGTCGGCCGGTCGGAGTTCCAGGGATGGCGTTGGCGCAAGGACGGCGACAAGTACTGGGCCGGTGTGGTTCTCGCGCCGGTTCGCCGCGACACCGGTGAATTGACCGGGTTCGTCTCGGTCACCCGTGACGAGACCGAACGCCGCGACATCGAGGAACGCCAACAGCGGCAACGGGATGAGATCCTCGAGCTGTCGACGCCGGTCGTCCAGGTCTGGGACGACGTACTCGTCCTCCCCATCATCGGCACCCTCGACTCTCGCCGCGCGGCCCGCCTGACCGAAGGGCTGCTGGCGACGATCGCCGAGACGCAGGCGAAGGTCATCATCCTGGAGGTCACCGGCGTACCCACCATCGACTCCGTCCTCGCCCAGCACCTGCTCAACACGGTTCGCGCAGTCGCCCTGATGGGCACGGTGAGCATCCTGAGCGGCGTACGTGCGGAGGTGGCCCAATCCATGGTGAACCTCGGCGTCGACCTCGGGCAGCTCCGGTCGCGCTCGACCCTGCGTGACGCCCTGCAGTTGGCGTTGCGGTTGTTGGAGGACCAGCCGAGTACGCCCGGCAGCGGGCATCCGGGCGGCGACGACGCGGAGCGGTTCGGCCTCGGCCACAGCACAGAGCGGCCCTCGTGGCCGGGAGGCGTCTGATCCCAGGACGTTCGGGGGCTTATGTCGACTGGCGTCACCAGCCCCGTGGTCTGCCCATCCGGCGTACGCAGGACTGTCGGCGACCCGTGCCAGACTTCGCCGGCATGCGCACCGCGCTGGTTCCACCCCGCCTCGAGCACGGGGACCGCGTCCGCTTCGTTTCGCCGGCCAGTCCGCCGACCCGCGATGGGGTCAAGCGCGGCGAGGAACTGCTGACGGGCTGGGGACTCAGGGTCGAGATCGGCGAGCACGCCTTCGATCAGGTGGGTTATCTCGCGGGAGCGGACGAGGATCGTCTGGCCGACCTGAACGAGGCCATTCGCGACCCGGGCGTTCGCGCGATCTTCGCGACCACGGGCGGCAAGGGTGCCTACCGGATCGCCGGTGACCTCGACTTCGCCGCCGCCCGACGCGACCCGAAGCCCCTTGTCGGATTCAGCGACATCACGCACCTGCATCTCGCGTTGTGGCGGCGGTGCCGGCTGGTCGGCCTGACCGGCCCGTTCGTCAACTGGTACGACGAATACACCGGGCCGGCATCGGCGGAGTCGCTGCGGCGGGCTCTGATGACGACCGACCCCATCACGGTCCACCAGGACCCGGCCGAACCCACCGCCGCGGTCACGGTCGAGGGCAGCGCCAGCGGTTTCCTCATGGGCGGGAACCTCAGCGAGGTCCGCGGCGAAGTCGGCGTCGAGCTGCCCAGCCTCGACGGCGCCATCCTGTTCATCGAGGACGTCAAAGGCACGGGGCTCGGCCAGGTCGACCGGGAACTCACCCAGCTCATGAAGTCAGGCTCATTCGACGGGCTCCGCGGAGTCGCGGTCGGGCAGTTCCCGGGTTTCGAGGAGACGGTTCGAGGAGGGTGGACGATCATCGACGTACTTCGTGACCGGCTCACCAGGCTTGGCGTTCCCGTCCTCGGCGGGCTGCCTATCGGTCACGCGCACAACCCGCATCTGCCCACCCTGCCGCTCGGCACCAACGCCACCGTCGACACGGCGGCCGGCACCCTGACGGTCGCCGCAGGTGTGCGGTAGCCCGGACCACGACCTAACGAGTGGGCCGCTCGGCGGCGAGGGCGACCCTTCTGGTCGCGGTGACGTAGCGATTCGTCACCCAGTCCTGGATCCGTCGGATCACCGGGTCGCCGAAGCGGCTCAACGGATTCGCCGGACGGGAGAACGCCGTCACCTCCAGGACCACGGAGCCATCGGGCTGGCGCGACACCACGAAGGACTCCTCGCCGGACTCGGGATGGCCGGGCAAGGTCCCATAGGCGAAACCCCGCCGATTCTCCTCGCGTACGACATAGATCACCCGGCACGGCGCCACGACTCCGACGTTGCCGACGCCGAACACGACCGCGACAACGGCGTCAGGCTGCGCGACAGGATGGCTCGGGTGGACGCGAAGGCCCGCACCCCGATGCAGCTGCCAGGACAGGACGGCCTGCCCGCAGCGCTCGAAGACGTCGTCCCCGTGCCCCAGTTCTGCCCTCCGGACCACATGCCGGTAGCCGGCCGGTAGCTCGCTCGCGGTGGCGCCGACCTCCGGGTAGGTCACCTCAGCCTCGGCGAGTTCCGCGAGTGGTGGAACGCGCAGCATCACCCACACACCACCAGTCTTGCCGAAACAGGGTCGTAGGGTCTGGTGCATGGCATCTCTCGTACGACACGTGACCATCGACTGCGCCGACGCCTACCAGCTGGCGTCGTTCTGGGCGAAGGTCCTCGACAGTGCGGTTTCCGACGAGGACAAGCCGGGTGACTCTGAAGCGCTGGTCACCACGACGGGCGCCGCCTTGCTGTTCGTCACCGTGCCCGAGCCCAAGGGCGTAAAGAACCGGGTGCACCTGGATCTCCAGCCGCAGGACCGCACCCGCGACGAGGAGGTGGAGCGGCTGCTTGCCCTGGGCGCGACGCTGGTCGGCGACCACCGCGTGCCGGACGGCAGGGGTTGGGTGACCCTCGCCGATATCGAGGGGAACGAGTTCTGCGTGGAGCGCGGCGCCGCCGAGCGTTCTGGCTGATCGCTGCGTTCGACACCCTTCGGCGGCGACCTGAGGGAGTGGAGTCATGACCCTCACGCGGGGACACGTTGCTGGACTTCAGGGATCGCACCGGTAACACTCTCCCCGTGGCGATGATCCTTCCTGCCCAGGACGACTGCTCGTTCTGCGTCTTCCTACTCGGGCACCGCCCGTACACCATCCTGGAGCGCTCCGCCACGGTTGCCCTCCTGGTCACGAGGGAGCAGCGCGGTATCGGCCACCTGCTGGCGATTCCGACTGCTCACCGGCCCACCATGCTCGACCTCCAACCAGACGAGTTCGCGCCGCTGCTGGAACTGACCCAGCGGGCAACGGCCGCGATAGTAGGAGCCTTCGACGTCGAAGGCGTAGCCGTGTGGCAGAACAACGGCGTGTCAGCGCGCCAGTCCGTTCCGCACCTGCACATTCACGTGGCCGGGACGTTGCCCGGCGGAGGAACGGAGTGGGGCGAGGTCCCGAGACTTTCGATCGCCGAGACCGACGGCATCGCAGATCGGCTGCGCCCCCACCTCTCGCCGGGCACGAACTCACCGCAGCACAGAGAGTTCGCCGTCTGACATCTCGTCGGGAGAGTGCATGCCGGATCCCGTCATCGGTCGGCTGCTGCTGATCACCGGAGCCAGCGCCGCCGGCAAGACGATTGTGGGCCACGAAGTTGCCTCGTTGCTGTCACGAGCCGTGCACATCGACGGCGACGCCATACAGCGCTTCGTCGTCTCCGGCGCCGTTCCGATGGATGTGCCACCGCCACCAGGAGCCGTTGAGCAGTTGACGTTGCGCTACGCAGCTGCCATGACCGTGTCCAGCCTGTACCGCCGAGCCGGCTTCGACGCCGTGATCACCGACAACGTATTCGAAGCCCACCTCACCGGTCTACTTTTCGTGGCTTTCGCCGATGCACCGAGCGAACCGGTACACGTCGTCGTGCTCGACCCGCCACTCGAGGTCATCAGGAAGCGGTATGACACCAGGCCTGGTGGCGGATACTCCGACACCATCACACCGGAGGCGCTACAGGAGGCGGTCGCCCGTACGCCGAGGATCGGGCTGTGGCTGGACAACGGCCATCACACGCCGGCCGAGACGGCCGCCGAAATCGTCGACCGGCTTGACGAAACCGCAGTCACGCAACGCGAGCTGCTCGTGCGCGTGAACGCGCCCGAACGGACGACATCGTGACGCGGGCGATCACGCTGGGGAGATGTGAGTCATGGCGAGATCCGGGTCATGGTCGGGGGTCTCGATGCAGGCGGTCCACCATCGCCCCAGCGCACCCCCGCGAGCCACCTGGCGCGCATACACTTCGGTGCCAGGTCGAAGCTGGGGGAATCATGATCCGCCTACACAGGACACCAGCCGTCGAACGGCTGGAGTGGATCCTCGCAGGACTTGACGGCGCCGAGGACTGGGGCGCAGACGTGGATTCGGCGCTGGCACCGGAGTTCGCGGCGGTCGTGGCACCGGATGTCTTCGTGGACCGGGTACGAACCCGCACACAGACGTACGCGCCGGTGGTGGTCGTTGGTGTCGACGTCTCCGACCACACCGCCAAGGCTCGTTTGCGCCGGCCGGACGGCGACGTCGATGTCCTCAGCTGCGAGGTCGAACCTGAGCCGCCGCACCGCATCACGATGACGTGGATTCTCGGCATGGTTCCGGCCGGCCTGACGCCTCGATTGCCGATGGACTTTGCCGACTCCGCCGACTTCGACGGCCAGGACGGCGCGCAATCCGGGCGCCGGACCGCACTCGTGATCTTCTCCGGCGTACCGGGGAGTGGTAAGAGCACCATCGCAGAGGCCACCGGGCGGAAGCTCAACATCCCAGTCTTCGCGATCGACTGGCTGCTGGGTGCGCTCACACCCTTCGGTGGACGTCACTTCGCAGAACTGTGGGATATCGGAGTGGAACAGCTGACCACCCTCGCCCTACGCCAGCTCACGCTCGGACAGTCCGCGATCCTCGACACCCCCGTCGAGGACCACGCCACCCGCGTACGTTGGCGCAGCCTCGCCCGGCGCTCGAACGCCGACTTCAAGGTGATCGTGTGTACGTGCTCAGACCCGAAAGTCCATCGCGCCCGCGTCGAGGACCGCCAGCGTGGTATCCCCGGCTGGCACGATGGCGGCGACTGGACCAACGTCGCGCGACGCCTCGCGAAGTTCCCTTCTTGGGACGAAGAGGCGTTGATCATCGATTCGATACAGCCACCGGATCGCAATCTCGAGGCCGTTCTCGATCATCTTGGTCGTTAGGCGTCAAGGACCTTTCTGCTGGCAGTTGCTGTAGTGCTTTCCACGCAGATCATGGGATGCTACGGCGATGGTGAGTCTCGGATCGATCGTGCTGAAGGTTTCGAGTATCAACCGGGCTGCTGATTTCTGGAGCAATGCCCTCGGATACGTTCCCAACGGCAATCCAGCGTTTCTCATCCCTGCGAACGGCGAGGGCGCCCGCCTTCACCTGGACGAGGATGACAGGACCCACCTGGACCTGTGGGTGGACGAGGGAGAAGAGGTGCAGGCTGAAGTCGAGCGGCTCATCTCACTCGGCGCAAAGCGAGTGGACTGGGTGTATCCAGAAGGTGCCGACTTCGTGGTTCTCGCCGATACGGAAGGCAACCTCTTCTGCGTCATCGGTTAATAGCTGAAGGCAATCCCGTCGCGGTCCCGATCAATTCGGGCTCACCGCGGACAACGGATACACGCGCGGAGTTAGTTTGCCCGATCATGCGGTAACCGCGCCCCCAGGAATTTTGGTTCTTCCTGCCGGGTTGTGAGCGCCGTTCAGCGGGGGCGGCGCCGTCGTACACCGAGCACTACGAGCCCGCCGAGCAGGGTCAGCGCACCGACCGCGAACCACACGAATGATCCACCGGTCATGGGTCGGCAGTCAGCCACACACGCGATGGGCTGAATCCGAACGAGGTCGGCACCCTGAAGGACCCACAACAGGCCGAGCAGCGTCATAGCTACTCCCACGTTCACCCGGGCGGCCCTGCGCCACGTCATCGCCGGTCTCGCCCGCGCTCGGACACCTTCTGGGATAGGAGGTTCGGGGTATGACATCGCTCGACCTTTCGGTTACGGTTGATATATACAGGCGCCCTTAGAAGGTGAACTTATAAGGTGACCGAACAACCGGCAAGTGAGACTCTGTTCCTGCCCCAGCTCATCGGTCAGGTCTTCGACCGACTTCTCGACGACCTGCACCGCCATCTCATCGAGGCCGGGTATGAGGACTTGCGACCCACCCACTGCTTCAACGTCCTCCGACTCATGGACTGCGAGGGCACACGGCCGACGGAGTTGGCGCGCCGAGCAGGGATGACACCTCAGGCGATGAGCGATCTGGTCAGCCACCTCGAGCAACACGGCTACGTGCGGCGGGTCCCCGATCCTGTCGACCGTCGAGGCCGGGTCGTCGTCTACGCCGACCGCGGTACGAGCGCCGCCATGGTCGCGACCAGCTTCTTCGCCGACCTGGAGGCTCGGTGGGACGGCATCGTCGGACGTGACCGGTTCCAGGACGTGAAGGTCGCGCTGGCTGAGATCCTCAGCTCCTCTTCGACCGGCACGTCCACTACCAAGACGGGTTGACGGTGTGACTCCGGAGATCGTGATCTCGTTGCCGTTCGAGGGCCGTTGGCTTGCGAGAAACAGTCCTGCCCGGCGGGTTCCCAGTCACGGTACGGACCTGATGGGCGGGCGGTACGCCATCGACTTCATCGGTGTCGATCACCGCCATCGTGTCGCGGAGCGCCGTGACTGGCGAACTCTTCTCGCCACCGAACCGGTGGAGCGGTTCTTCGCCTACGGCCGACCAGTCCTGGCGCCCGCAGACGGCGTCGTCGTCCAGGTGCACCAGGGCGAGATCGATCACGTGGCGCGCCGGTCGCAGTTGGCCCTCGTGCCCTACGCGTTAGGTCAGGCTGCCCGCCTCCGCCAGGGTGTAACTGCCTTGGCCGGCAACCACCTGGTCATCGCGATGCGGCACGAGAGCGCATTCGTTGCCCTGGCCCACCTGCGGGCCGGTTCCGTTCGGGTGACGGTCGGCGAGAAGGTGACGGCGGGGCAGCGGGTCGCGGACTGTGGCAACTCCGGCAACTCGACTCACCCGCATGTGCACGTACAAGTGATGGACGGCCCGGACGCTTCTGCTGCTCAAGGCGTTCCGATGGCATTTCGGCGCTTCCGTGAGTGGTCGCGAAGGGCGGATCATTTCCAGATCCGCGAGTCTGGCCTCCCCGAGGAGGGCGCCGTGGTCGAACCGCTGCCCATCATTGCCTCGGACATGGGCACCTGATCGGCGCGTGGGACGCTGAGCGCAAGGTCTCAAGCAGGTGCGTGCGACGTCGGACGAGGTGCCTCCTCGCGTCCGGATGCGACGGCGACATCCACCTCGTTGCCCTCGGGATCGGCGAGGGTCCACCACGCGGGTGCTTCGGAGTCGTTGGCGATCCGGCCGCCGGCTGCCAGCGCGGCGTCGATCCGGGCCTGTGCCTGGTCGTCGGGGACGAACAGGTCGACGTGGATCCGGTTGCGCTGCGCCCGCCGCGCTTCGTCGTTGGCGTCCTTGGCGTCGATCTGTTGAAACCAGAACACCGGGTTGATCCGGCGTGGATCGTAGATGTCCTGAAGTAGACGCTGGTAAGGACCCTGCTGATATCCGAGTACTGCCATCCAGAACGGCCGCACCGCTGGAACGTCGACGGCGTGGATCGAGATCTGGAGGAACCGTCGGCGGGGAGAGGGATCGGCGGGCCGCCCCATCCCACGGGCCGCGGCCTGCGCCCGACGAGCCAGCTCTATGAACCCCTCGTCGAGGTCGAAGTTCTCGGTCTCGTGTTGGTCTTTGCCGGAGTCGAGCGTGATGCAGCCGGGACGCACGTCCACCATCAGCGCCTTCCCGGCATCGTCGGCGAGGCGGGCAACGGCCGTAGCAAGGTCGACCGACTCGCGGAAAGAGCCTGTCGGGTAGCAGGTAATCGCGCTGCCCATCTGCCGCCAGTCTTGAGTTTCCGGGTCGTCGCCCAGGGCTGCGGTCGGCCCGAGCGGGAGGCAGGCCTCGTTTCCCTCGGGGTCGTCGATCACCCACGGGCGCTCGTCGTCGACCACGTGACCACCGTTGGCCAGCACCTCCGCACGTCGCGTGTTGTCGATGTCGTCCGCCCAAGCGACATCGACGTGGATCCGGTTACGCAGCGGACGCAGCTGATCGGCCTGCTGGAACCAGATTCCCGGATCCCGGCGCAGGCTGTCGGTGAGGCCGTCCTGCGACTCCTCGTAACCGAAGACAATCCGCCAGAACGGCATCACCGCTTTCGTGTCGACAGCGTCGATCGCGAGCTGTACGGACTGGAGCGCCGCTGGATCGGCCCTGAGCTCCAGGCCCCGGGCGATATCCGAGATCGCACGGGCGAACGACACGTCCGCGGCCGACAGGCCGGTCGGGCCGGATGGAATCCGTACGTGGACTCCGCTCGGGCGCAGGTCGACGTCCGGCTGCGGTGCGCCATCGTCGACCAGAGCGACGATGCCGCGCAGCAGCTCCGCACCAGCCGCATGAGACGGCGCATCGAACCAGCTGCTCGCCCCGACGGCGAGCACGCGCCAGTCCTCCGTGCCACCAGCTTCCTGGAACTGCTTCGCGGTAAGTCTCACGTCGGGCATGGCCGCAGAATGCCAGCCCGTGACCTCCCGCGGAACCCCTTCGGGTTTGGCGCTTCGAACCGCAGGCGTATCCAGTGTGCTTCTTGCGGTTATTACCGCCCGGCTACGAGATCGATCCGGGAAGTCGAGACGTGTCGTCGTTCGGCGCCGAGATTGGCGCGTTGGCGATGGGCGCCGCCACCTACGAGTGCATGCCACGGCGTTCGTCGATGCCGGCTTGTTGGACGAGATGTTCATCGGTGTCGTGCCGGTGATGCTGGTGAGTGGCAAGCCCTTGTTTACTGGCCACCTCACCTCGTCACGGCTCTCGCTGTCGAACGTCGAACAGATTGGCCAGGTCGCATACCTGACTTACCACGTGCTCCCTGCCGATTGAGCGGCACGACCTCCTGGCCGGTGTCACGCCGTCCCTTCCGGTGCCGATGAGTTTCCCGGTCATGGGAGGTCGGTACGAGTGACAGCTGACAAGCAGAGGAGGCCCACGATGGACAAGGTGCTCACCCACATGACGATGTCGCTGGACGGGTTCATCGCGGATCCGAACGATCACCCCCGGGAACTGTTCGACTGGTACGAGGCCGGGGACGTGACCGTGCCCAACCCAAATGAGGACGTTTCCTTCCAGGTCGACGATGCCAGTGCGGAGGTGCTACGAGAGTTGACCGGAAACACCGGTGCACTCGTCTCCGGCCGACGCCTGTTCGACATCGCCGACGGTTGGGGAGACAAGCATCCGGTCGGCGCTCCCGTCGTCGTGGTCACCCATCGCGCACCCGAGGACGCCGCCAAGAGGTGGCCGAGAACGACGTTCGTCGACGGCGTCGAAGCCGCGATCACCCAGGCCAGAAAGATCGCCGGCGACCAGGACGTCACCATCGCGAGTGCGGCGATCGCCCAGCAGGCAATCGCCCTCGGTCTGGTAGATGAGGTGTGTGTCAGCCTCGTGCCAGTGCTGTTCGGCGAGGGGATCCCCTACTTCACGAAGCTGGAAAAGGGCCACCAACTCCTCGAGGACCCGATTGTCGTCCAGGGACGCCGTGCCCTTCACCTGCGATACCCAGTCCGGCGCTGAGCCCGCTAGGCTGCGAGCGGTCCGTCTGTGCGAGGGACCGCGGCGGTGGGGCCCGCCGCCCCGGCCATGTTCGGGAGAACTGCGGCGTATGCCGCCAACGGTCCCTGCCAGTGGAGAGCGCGTGTTGCTGGTAGGAGGCCCATATGCCCGATCCGATGCATTCTCGTCCGGCCACCGCCAGCGATGATCTACCGCTTCGGACCCGTCGGCTCCAGCGGTCGCGAGGAGCGATGCCGGTGCTGGCGGCGGTGTCGGCGGGTGGGGTGCTCGGTTCGTTGGTCCGCTACGGCGTGTCCGTCGCCTTCCCTCACAGGCCCGGCGAGTTCGCGTGGGCAACGTTCGGGATCAACGTCTCTGGATGCCTGCTCATTGGTGTGTTGATGGTGCTCCTCGAGCAGGTATGGACCGGCCGACGGCTGCTGCGCCCGTTCCTGGGGATTGGGGTACTGGGCGGGTTCACGACGTTCTCGACCTACATCCTCGACGCCATCCGTACATCAGCCGAGGCGCCGCGGACCGGGTTGGCCTACCTGGCCGGCACGTTGCTCCTGGCACTGTCCGCGGTGTGGATCGGCGCCACGCTCACCCACAAGACCATCGCCCGACGACGCCAGGAGTCCTCATGAAGCTCGAGGGTCAAGCCCTGCGGCTGACGATCTTTGTCGGCGACACTGACCAGTGGCACCACAGGCCGCTGTACCACGAGATCATCCACCGAGCTCACAAGGCGGGCCTGGCCGGCGCCACCGCACTCCGCGGAATCGAGGGCTACGGCGCCTCCAACCACATCCACACCACCCGGATCCTCAGCCTGAGCGAAGACCTTCCACTCATCATCGTCATCGTCGACGATCCCGACCGCATTCGGGCGTTCCTCCCTCAGCTCGACGAGTTGATCGGCGAGGGCCTGGTCATCGTCGAGCCAGTTGAAGTGATCCGCTACGTCGGCCGCGGGCGCGAGGCGCGATGACCATCCTGCTGGTCGCGCTCGGCGCCGCGATCGGTGCTCCGCTGCGCTATCTGGTGGACCAGGCCGTACGTGCCCGCCATGACAGCCTGTTTCCCTGGGGCACCTTCGCGGTCAACGTCGCCGGCTCCCTCCTCCTCGGCCTGCTGGCCGGACTTCCTGCCCCCAGCGGAGTCATGTCCCTTGCTGGCATCGGATTCTGCGGGGCGCTGACCACGTACTCCACGTTCGGATATGAGACGTTACGACTCACCCAGGACGGCGCGCGTCTGTACGCCGTCCTCAACGCGGCGGCCAGTGTCGCCGCAGGACTCGGCGCCGGCTACACCGGACTGCTCCTTGCCCGAGCCATCCATGGCTGACGCAGCGAGCGCACGTTGACTGCACCCGACCTAGCGGTCCGAAGTTCGCGCGGCGTCAGGTTCTTGTGACTCGGCCCTCCCGCGGTGATAGGCCGGATGCGTTGAGCGCTCAGATTCTGACCGCACGCACGGGTCCGACGGACGATGCGTTCACGCGCACACAGGTGGCGAGATCGCAGCCACGGCGCCTGTTTCTGTCACCAACGGTCTTCTCATGCCTGTCGGCCCCACATACTCTCCGGTCATGGTCACGAAACTCGGCATCGTCGGTGCGATCCTTCTCGGCGTCGGGCTGATCGCCGGGTTCGTGCCCTTCACAAGCGGCTTCTACGACTGCGGCTCCGCCTTCGTCCCGAGTAGCCACGAGCGCGAGTTTGCACGCGTGAACGACTTGGCTGACCTGCAGCCCGGCCGCCCGACGGTTGACCCGCCGGCGTCCCAATGCGACGACCTGCGACTGCTCGTGCGGATGCCAGCCTTCGGACTGGTCGCGGCCGGCGGAGCTGTGCTCATCAGCCGTTGGTATGTCGCCACACAGTCAGCCGGCAGAGCGCGTGCAGGCTGGCCGACAACTCCGACGTGAGCTCAGTCTGGTCCCAGTGGGCCGGTGTTACACCTCGTTGAAGCCACCGTTGCCGTTGCAGTCCGCGGCCTGAGGTGTCCAGAGGTGGGGATCAGCGTGGGTGTCGAGCGCGACGGTGGCGGCGAGCTGGAGAGGGTGGGTCACACCAGCGCGGGCTGCGCTGATCTACCTGCACGCAGTGAACGACCGGGACCGCGCCATTGCGGACTCGTTGAACGTCCACCTGGGATCCGGCCATCCCACGGTGCGGGCGGGGAGCGCGTGCCCTTCGGCTCCCCTTCCAGCACAGGGAGGACGCGCGAGGGCCGCGCGGAACGGTCGCGACGTCCGACACGTGGAAAGTCTCGGGAATCCATCCGGGCGTTGACCTGGGGATTTGTACGTGTGGAGACGAGGGGACTCGAACCCCTAACCCCTGCCTTGCAAAGGCAGTGCTCTGCCAGTTGAGCTACGCCCCCTGGGGGTGTGGACGCAGGGTACCTCGCCGCGCCCGGCTCAGCGCACGCCACCTGCCGGCGGGACCGTGTCGGTGGCTTCGGCCCAGAGGCTCTCCTCTGCCTTGTCGGCCTGCAGCCGCCGGTAGGCGAGCCAGCCGCCCAGGACGGCGAGTACGACGAGAAGCAACTTCTTGCTCATGAGTGGAGCCTCCTAGCGAACGGTCCAACAGCCCATCGCGGAAGCCTGGCTGGCCGACGCGGACCAACAGCCGGACATCCCGGGTGTGGCCGACGGCCAGGCGTCCCCACCCGCCGATCCCGCTCCAGATGACCGGCCTGTCCTGGACCGCAACCAGCGACCGCTTCCTTGTCAGGGTCGCTGCGAGCCTACCGTGACTTGTGGCTACGCAGAGGCTGCGGGTCGCTATCCGCCGTTGCCAGCTCAACCCCCGTCACCTGAGCCGCCTGCGCCTCCCGGAACGTCCTTCGGAGTCCGTTCCTCGATCAACTGGCTGACGCCGTGGATGATCCGGGCCAAGCCGAACGATCGGATGTCCAGCGTGGCGGGAGACTTGCTGGCCGCCAGGAGCGCCGGGTATTCGTCACCGTGGTCGGCGAGGACGGATGAGAATTCGGATCCGAACTGCGCCGGGTCAAGGCCGGTGCCGGCACGGCGGGTCGACTGGGTGTTGCGGATGTGGCCGCTGATCAGCCGGACCACCGCGAGCTGTTCGGCGTCCTTGAGGCCGGTACGGCCCAGGGAGCGAAGCGCCGCCTCGACCCACCCTGCTTCCTTTGGGCCCATCAGCCGGGCGCCTTCGGTGGCAGCGGGCAGCCATTGATGCCGGTCCCAGGTCTCCCAGAGCAGTTGGGCCCACGTCGTCAGCCTCTCCCGCCAGTCGCCGGCTACGGCACCCAGATCGGGCGGGTCGCCTACCGCTTCTTCGATCATCACCGCGATCAGCTCAGCCTTGCCGGCGACGTACCGGTACAGCGACATCTTGGTGAAGTCGAGTTCACCGGCGACTCGCTGCATGGAGACCGCGCCAAGGCCCTCCGCGTCGGCGATGGTCACCGCTGTCTGGGCGATCTGGCTCACGCTCAACGCCGGCTTGGGTCCGCGGGTCGGAGACTCCCGTAGCCCCCAGAGCAGCTGGAGGGTACGGCTGCCGTTCTGGTCCGCCATTCGTACTCCCGTCCATGTCGGGCCTTGCCAGTGTTCGAGAACCGTGTCTAGCATACACAGTGTCCATGGGACACAATTTACTCACGCGTCACGTATGGGGAGAGCGGTCGATGACAACGAACGAAGCAGTGGCAGGAACCCAGGCCATCAGAACCACCACGCCGCCTCGCTGGGCCAACATCGGAATGTGGGTGCTGCAGGCACTCCTGGCCCTCACGTACCTGTTCAGCGGCGTCAACAAAGTCGGTGGTGAGGCACAGACAGTGGCCGGGTTCGACGCGATCGGCTGGGGCGACTGGTTCCGGGTCCTGATCGGCGTGCTGGAACTCGCCGGAGCGGTCGCCTTGATGATCCCGATCCTCTCGGGCCTCGCCGCGTTGGCATTCACCGGGCTGATGATCGGCGCGGTGATCATGACCATCGCCGTGTACGGAGACCTTGCCCTGGCGGTCATCCCAGCGACGGTAGGCATCCTGGTCGCGATCGTCGCATGGGGCCGTCGTCACCGCACGACCCAGCTGTGGGCACTGCTGAGCAGCAGACGATCGTGAGGCCGATGAACATCCCCGGCTGCACGGAAGGATCTCCGAGCCCGCAGCGCTGTGATCCCTGACAAAGGTCAGAGTCGGACACCAGGAGGCACGGTACCGGCTCTGACCTGGGCATATACACGCTCCGTGTGCTCCGTCGCGGTGCACCCATGGGCCCTACTCCGCGGGCCGCATCTCGACCACAGTCTTGATCCGCTGGTTGTTGACCGACTGTTGACTCTGGTCAACCCCATCTGGACGACATGCTTGCCTACGGCGCGTATGGCAAGGGACCCAGCGGGACATTGCGTCCCGTAGGCTCCACCACAGGCCCGACTCCTTGACTGGTTCGGACGATGCCTCTAGCCCATTCCCCCATCGTGGTGACGTCGGGACGGAATGCACGATCATGCCTTCGGGTCGACCGCGCGCTCAGTGGCAGATCAGTGCGGTTGGACTACTCATAGCCGTGAAGATTTTGCCGGCAGGCTGTCGGATCCGAAGCGAGGCGTTCGTAGATCAGGTGAGAGGCTGCCGGAGGAGGCCGCCGGGACAAGGAGCAGACATGACCGAGTACCTCATCTACTTCAACCAGCAGTGGGTGGGCGACCACACCGAGGAGTGGTTCCGCGGGCGCGGGCCGCTCGCCATGGCGGTCGTGAACGAGATGAAGGCTGCTGGCGTGTACGTGTTCGCCGGGGGGCTGGAGGAGGAAGTCGAGGAGGCCTTCAGTGCTGACGCGACCAGCGGCACGTTGATGTTCACCGACGGGCCCTTCGTCGAGTCCAAGGAGTTCCTGGGCGGGCTCACCGTGGTGGACGTTGCCGACGACGATGCCGCCAAGATGTGGGCCGGCAAGGTCGCGGAAGCGTGCGGCTGGCCCCAGGAGGTTCGCCGATTCAAGCCGCGGCCCAGAACCCAGTGACGAGGTCGCGACTCGTCAACGGAGGGCTGAGCCAGGCGATGCCACTATCTGGGCTACGTCGCTAGCCGTGTCTACGATCACGTGACGCCGAACATGGAGCGTCACACGCTAGACGCTGGAGGAGCACTGGTCGGCCTCTCTAGGTGTGCTCTCGGGGCCAGAACGGTCGCAGCTCGTGGCCTGGATTCCTGGCCTGCGGTCCGCGGTCCAAGCCGAGCGTGAGTAGTCAGCCAAGACCATCCACTTGTGAGAGCGCGGAAGATGATCTACCAGATTCTCCCACCGGGATCGGTGGCCGCGCGCCGGTCAGGGGAGTGGATGGCTCTGACCTGGGGAAACACTGGGTGGGCCTAACTGGACTTGAACCAGTGACCTCTTCCTTATCAGGGAAGCACTCTAACCAACTGAGCTATAGGCCCCAGCGCGCCAAGGAACGCTACCTCAACCCTAGCGTCCACCCAAAACCGGGCCCGACCAGGGCGGGATCACAACAGCCGGGGGCGGGGACCGTGGCGGAAGGTTGGCGGGACCAGGTCAGAAACGATGTGCGCCGAGCGGTCAGTCCTCTTCGGCCAGGGTGACTTCCAGGCCGCCGAGCAGGCTGCCGGAAAGGTTGTAGAGGAACGCGCAGAGGGTGGAGATCGCCGTGATGAGTACGACGTCGACCACGCAGATCAGGGCGGTGAACCCGAGGACCCGCTGCAGTCCGATGTAGTCCTCGAGGTTGAAGCGGGTGTCAGACGCGCTGCCGAGCACATCGGTGATGGTCCGGCTGATCGAGTCATAGACCCCGGCGGCATCCAGGACGTACCACACCACCGTTACCGCGACGACGGTCACGATGGCGAACGCGATCGACAGCAGGAAGGCGGTCTTCATCACCGACCACGGGTCGACACGTACGGCGCGCAGCCGGGCGCGGCGGACCCGGGCACGATCCGGCGGCTCGGGACGAGGCGGGGCGGGGCGTTGCTGCCAGCGGCGAAGGCTGTTGTTGTCGAGGGCGATGGTGTCGCGCGGGCCCGCCTCACGGGACGCACCGGCGCCGGCGTTCGTGGGATCCGGTCGCTGCGGTTCCGGCCGCCGGACGTCCGGCCGCGACGCTGTGCTCCGCGGCTGGTGCTCCGCGCGCTCGGATCGTTCCGTACCTGCCGGCGCACCCAGTCCAGCGGACCCGGGTGAACCCGCTGACCCGGGTGAACCGGTCGGAGGGTGCGAACCACTTGCCCCGGAACTTCCGGACGTGGCCGAGCCGGTCGGGCCCGGCGACTTCCCCGAACCCGAACCCGTCGAACCCGCGGCCCCCGAACCTGGGCGAGTCTGTCCTGACTGCTGGCTACCACCGCCAGGCGCGGAGCCCGATCCGGAACCCGACGTGGAGATGACCTGGGTTGCGGATTCGTCAGGCCCGCGCTTCCCTGTCACGTGCTGTCCTCCTGGCTGTCGACCCGGGGCTGTTCATCCGGACCATCCGTAAGCCCATCATCTGCGGGCAGGTCCCCGTCCGTCTCAGGTTTCCCATCGTCCCCAGCATCGTCCTCGGTGTTTCGTGCGATGGCAACGACCGCGTCACCCTCCCGCACGCCGGCAAAGATGACGCCCATCGTGTCACGCCCCTTGACGGGCACGTCGGCAGCGGGACTACGGGTCACCTGCCCACTTGTCTTGACGCACAACACCTGATCTCCGTTGCTTACGACGATCGCTCCGACCAAAGATCCACGCGCATCGGAGATCCGCATGGCCTTGATTCCGAGACCGCCCCGCCCCTGGCGTCGGTATTCGGAGACGGCCGTACGCTTGGCATACCCGCCATCGGTGACGGTGAACACGTACTGTCCTTCCTCCTGCCCGGCGCCGATCACCGCCATGGCCAGAAGCTCGTCGTCGTCGCGGAACCGCATGCCAGTCACACCGGACGTGGCCCGGCCCATCGGACGCAGCTGGGCGTCGTCGGCCCGGAATCGCACCGCCTGGGCCTTGCGGGACACGAGGAGCAACTCATCGTCGGGGCCGACCAGTTCGGCACCGATCAACTCGTCGTCGTCCTCGCGGAAGTTCAGCGCGATGATCCCAGCCGCGCGGTTGGAGTCGTACTCGGTGAGAGGCGTCTTCTTGACCAGACCCTTCTTCGTCGCCAGGACGAGATACGGCGCCTGCTGATAGTCCCCGAGCGCAACGACCTTCGCGATCTCCTCATCAGGCTGGAACGACAACAGCCCGGCGACATGTCCACCTTTGGCATCCCGTGCCGCTTCGGGCAGTTCGTAGGCCTTTGCCCGATACACCCGGCCACGGTTGGTGAAGAACAAGATCCAATGATGGGTACGGGTCACGAACAACTGCCCCACCACGTCATCACCCCGCAGCGCCGCACCCCGCACACCCCTGCCACCACGCCGCTGGCTGCGGTAGAGATCGGCGCGGGTCCGCTTGGCATAGCCGCCGAGGGTGATCGTGACCACCACGTCCTCATCCGGGATCAGGTCCGCCTCGGTCAGATCACCATCGGCCGGGATCAGCCGGCTCCGCCGCTCATCCCCGTACTTCTCGACGATCGCGCTCAGCTCCTCAGCCACGATCGCCCGCTGCCGGGCCGGCGAGGCGAGAATGTCCTGCAAGTCCGCGATCAGCGCCTCGAACTCCCGCAGCCGGTCCACAATCTGCTGACGCTCCAGCGCCGCCAACCTGCGCAGCTGCATGTCCAGGATCGCCCGCGCCTGCACCTCGTCGATGTCAAGCAACTCGATCAGCCCGGTCCGCGCCTCCTCAGCCGACGGGCTCCGCCGAATCAACGCGATCACCTCATCCAACGCATCCAGCGCCTTCACCAGACCGCGGTAGATGTGCGCATCCTCTTCGGCCTTACGCAGCCGGAACCGGGTACGCCGCTGGATCACCTCGATCTGGTGGTCGATCCAGTGCGAGATGAACTGATCCAGCGACAGCGTCCGCGGAATCCCGTCGACCAACGCCAACATGTTGGCGCCGAAGTTGTCCTGCAACTGCGTGTGCTTGTACAGGTTGTTCAACACGACCTTCGCGATCGCGTCCCGCTTCAGCACCACCACCAGCCGCTGGCCCGTCCGCGACGACGAATCGTCCCGAACCTCGGCGATCCCCGTCACCCTGCCCGAATCGGCAAGCTCGGCGATCCGCAACGCCAGATTGTCCGGATTCACCTGATACGGCAGCTCCGTGATCACCAGACAGGTACGGCCCCGGGAGTCCTCATCGATATCGACGATGGCCCGCATCGTGATCGAACCCCGACCCGTCCGGTACGCATCCTCGATACCCCGCCGCCCGACAACCAGCGCACCCGTCGGAAAGTCAGGCCCGTGCACCCGCTCCATCAGCGCCTCGAGCAACTCCTCGCGCGACGCCTCCGGATTCTCCAACGCCCACAACGCCCCAGCCGCAACCTCACGCATGTTGTGCGGCGGAATGTTGGTCGCCATCCCGACCGCGATCCCAGCCGAACCGTTCACCAAAAGATTCGGAAACCGGCTCGGCAGAACAACCGGCTCCTGGCTACGGCCGTCATAGTTGGGCCGGAAATCGACGGTGTCCTCGTCGATGTCACGCACCATCTCCAACGCCAACGGCGCCATCCGGCACTCGGTGTACCGCATCGCCGCCGGCGGGTCGTTGCCCGGCGAACCGAAATTCCCCTGCCCCTGCACCAACGGATAACGCTTCGTCCACGGCTGAGCGAGACCCACGAGGGTGTCGTAGATCGCGGTGTCGCCGTGCGGATGGTACTGACCCATGACGTCACCGACGACACGCGAACACTTCGAGAACCCTCGGTCGGGCCGGTAGCCGCCGTCATACATCGCGTACAAGACGCGTACGTGCACGGGCTTGAGGCCGTCGCGCACGTCCGGCAGGGCTCGACCCACGATCACACTCATCGCATAGTCGAGATAGTTGCGCTGCATCGCGGCCTGGAGGTCGACCGGGTTGATCCGCGAAGGCGGCGGGAGGGCGGTGGTGTCTTCGGTCACTGGCTCAATTCCTTCACACGTGCGGTCAGCACGACTTCGGTCCCCGAAAGGTCTCTCTCAGTTCTCGACGACTGTGCTCGAACAGCAGGCTGTTTCCCAGATGTCACGGCTGCACTCGATATCGAGGCGGCTCTAGATGTCGAGGAAGCGGACGTCTTTGGCGTTGCGTTGGATGAACGAACGTCGCTCACCGACGTCTTCTCCCATGAGTACGGAGAAGATCTCGTCGGCCTGTGCGGCGTCGTCAAGGGTGACCTGCCCCAGGATGCGGCCGACCGGATCCATCGTGGTTTCCCACAGTTCGTCGGCATTCATCTCACCCAGACCCTTGTAACGCTGGATCGGGTTCTCCTTGGGAAGCTTCCGACCTGCCTCCTGGCCCGCAGCGAGCAGGCCGTCACGTTCCCGGTCGGTGTAGGCCAACTCGTGCGGCGCACCCGACCAACGAATCTTGAACAACGGCGGCTGGGCGAGATAGACGTAGCCGGCTTCGATCAACGGCTTCATGAACCGGAACAGCAACGTCAACAACAGCGTGGTGATGTGCTGGCCATCGACATCCGCATCCGCCATCAGCACGATCTTGTGATAGCGCAGCTTGTCGATGTCGAAGTCCTCGTGGATCCCCGTGCCGAGGGCAGCGATGATTGCCTGGACCTCGTTGTTCTGCAGGACCCTGTCGATGCGCGCCCGTTCGACATTGAGGATCTTGCCGCGAATCGGCAGGATCGCCTGGATCCGCGGATCACGACCACCCTTGGCCGACCCACCCGCCGAGTCACCCTCGACGATGAAGATCTCACACTCTTCGGGGTTGGTCGACTGGCAGTCGGACAACTTGCCGGGAAGCCCACCACCACCGAGCAGACCCTTGCGGTTGCGGGCCAGATCACGTGCCTTACGCGCCGCGATCCGGGCCGTCGCAGCCGCGATTCCCTTACGCACAATGTCTTTGCCCTCGCCCGGGTTCTTCTCGAACCACTCACCGAGCCGGTCATAGAGCAGCGTCTGAACGAACGTCTTCGCCTCGGTGTTACCGAGCTTTGTCTTGGTCTGACCCTCGAACTGCGGCTCCTCGAGCTTCACCGAGATGATCGCGGTCAGACCCTCCCGCACATCATCGCCGGAGAGCCGGTCCTCCCGCTTCTTGATCAGGCCCCAGTCCTCGCCCCACTTGTTGACCAGACTCGTCAACGCAGAACGGAAACCCTCCTCGTGCGTACCACCCTCATGAGTGTTGATCGTGTTGGCGAACGTGTGCACCGACTCGGTGAACGACATGTTCCACTGCATCGCCACATCGAGACTCATCCCGACGTTGGCGTCCTCGGCCTCGAACGACACCACACTGCGGTGCACCGGATCCTTGGTCGCGTTGAGGTGCTGAACGTAGTCCACGAGACCACCGTCGTAGCGGTAGACGACCTCGCGCACCTCACCAGACTCGCTCATCTCCGTACGCTCGTCGCGCAGCACCATCGTCAGGCCCTTGTTGAGAAAGGCCATCTCACGCAGCCGGGTCGAAATCGTCTCGTAGGAGAACGTCGTCGTCTCGAAGATGTCGGGGCTCGGCCAGAACGCCACAGTGCTGCCGGTCTCGTCCGTCTCCTCGTGCCGCTGCAACGGATGGTCCGGCTCGCTCAGATGGTAGGACTGCGTCCAGCGGTAGCCGGCGTTCTTGATGTCGACCTCGAGCTTGGTCGACAGAGCATTGACCACAGAGATACCAACGCCGTGCAGGCCACCCGACACCTTGTAGCCACCGCCGCCGAACTTCCCACCCGCGTGCAACACCGTGAGCACGACCTCGACCGCCGAGCGTCCTTCGCTCTCGATGATCCCGGTCGGGAATCCGCGTCCGTTGTCGACCACGCGAACGCCGCCATCAGCCAACAGAGTGACCTCAACCCGGTCGGCGTGCCCGGCCATCGCCTCATCGACGGCGTTGTCGACCGCCTCCGTGACAAGCTGGTGCAGTCCGCGTTCGCCGGTCGAGCCGATGTACATACCCGGACGCTTACGTACCGCGTCCAAACCTTCCAGAACTGTGATCGCGCTTGCGTCGTACTCTGTTACTGATGCTTGGGCCACCGGCGGCTGAGGCACTTCAGCAGTCGTCACGTGGGGTTGACCTCCTGCCAACAGGACACGAAAAGGGGCCGCTCCGTGTGGACGTCCGGCGCCTGACGGAACGTGGCGCCCCAGACGGCGGAGCAGCCGTTGAACTCCTGTTCAGTGTACCTGGCTCGGACTTCAAGACGCCCGCTGGCAGGCCGTAGAAGGGGTCCTCGCCTGAGAAGTTGCGGGACACGTATCCCCCATCATGCTCCTGATCTCCGAAGCGGCGTGCGGCGCTTCTGCCGGTCATGAGCGGGAGTACGTAGAAGTTGTCACAAATACGTCAAACCGGCAGATTTCGGGAGCTGGTCGCGTTGGATGAGGGGCACCGTCATCCAATAGGTTCGCGCAGGGGCACCCTTCACCAACCACCGTTCGCGACAGGGGCACCCCCCACCAAACCGGGCGCGTCGAGCGACCACCGCGATTTCCGCTGTGTGCGGAGCTGCTAACCGTACGTATCGCGAGGGCCACGGCCGTCCCGCACGCTGCGAGGACCGCGACGCCAGCTCGGCGCGGTTGGTCCGAGAACCGTCACTCGGCTGACGGTGTTGTCACCGAGTTCCTCGTTCAGTCGCTTCACCAGACTCGGGGCGAGAAGCCGGACCTGGGTCGCCCACGCGGTCGAATCGGCACGGACAGTCAGCTCGGTGTCGGCGTACCGCTCCGCGCGGCAGTGCGCCGCCACGTCCGGTCCGACGATCTGGTCCCAGCGCGCGATCGCGCCGGCGACGGCCACGTCGGTGGCCCACCCCCGATCGTTGACCAGCCGATCGATCGTGTTGTCCAGCAGCTGCGGATCGCGATCGTCGGGCGCCGCTCCGGACCGCGTCGAGCGGTCGCCGCGTGCGCGACCACGACCACGCGTGGCCCGCCCCCCGGACCTGGGAGTACGCCTGCTGCGGTCCTTCGCCGGGGCGCCGAAGGCGGCGGCCACCGCCCGGGCAAGCTCGACCCCGGCCGGATCCCACGCGGGTGCCGCCGGATCGCCCCCCGTTGCGTCGCCCGGGGCGCCGGCCGTCGGGTCGGCCGTCGAAGGATCCGAGGGACCGTCCGCGCTCCGGGATGTTGGACGATCGCGGTAGTCGGAGTCACGATCCCCGCGGTCACGGTTGCCACGCTCACTCGACACCGTGTACCTCCCCACCGGCCACGTCGTACCACAGCCCGGCCAGCTGCTCCGGGACATCCTCGCGCACCGCCGCCGTCACCAGGACCTGTTCGGCCCCGGCGACCAGGCTGGCCAGCCTGGCACGCCGACCACTGTCGAGCTCGGCGAAGACATCGTCGAGCACCAGCACCGGCTCGCCGCCGCCGTCGGCGCACAGCAGGTCGTACGCCGCAAGCCGCAGTGACAGCGCGATCGACCAGCACTCGCCGTGGCTGGCGTACCCCTTGGCGGGAAACTCGCCCAGGCTGAGCACCAGGTCGTCGCGGTGCGGCCCGACCAGCGAGACGCCGCGCCGGAGCTCCTCCTCCCTGCGTTCGGCGAGCGCGTCGGTCAGCTTCGCGGCGAGCGCGTCGGCGCTCGGCTTGTCGGCCGCGTCGCCGAGGTCGCAGTTGCTGCGGTAGTCGAGCCGGGTCTCGTCCTGGGCCGGGGACACATGAGCGTACGCCTTGGCGACCAACGGCTGCAGCAGGTCGACCACCGCCAGCCTGGCCGCGAGCAACTCGCCGCCGAGCCGGGTCAGGTGCGCGTCCCACGCGTCGAGCGTCTTGAGTGCTCCCGAGGAGGCCTGGGCCGCGGTCTTGAGCAGGGTGTTGCGCTGCTTGAGGACCCGGTCGTAGTCCTGGCGTACGCCGGCCATCCGGGGGGTACGGGCCACGAGCAGGTCGTCGAGGAACCGCCGCCGGGTGTCGGGATCGCCCTTCACCAGGGCGAGATCCTCCGGCGCGAAGAGGACGGTACGCAGGATCCCGAGGACGTCCCGCGGCCGCGACACCGGCGCCCGGTTGAGCCGCGCCCGGTTGGTCCGCCGTGGCGTGATCTCGATCTCGATCAGGGCGTGCCGTCCGTCGCGCACGATGTCACCGCGGACGATGGCGCGTTCGGCACCCGACCGCACCATCGGAGCGTCGTGGGGTACCCGGTGCGAGCCCAGGGTGGCGAGATAGCCGACGGCTTCGACCAGGTTGGTCTTGCCGTGGCCGTTCAGGCCGACGAAGACCGTCGCGCCCGGTGCCAGGGTCAGGTCGACCGCCGGATAGTTCCGGAAGTCGGTGAGGGAGAGGCGGGCGACAAACACGGTGGCTCCACGCTAGCCGGCCCCGCCGTCACCCGCCGCGCGGGCGCCTGAGGTTCTGCCACGGACACGGGATCTCGCCCACGGACAGGGGATCCAGGTCTCTGCCAGGGAAGTCGCCATCGGTCAGGGTGCTTCGGTATCCGGCCGCGCGGCACTCGAGTCCGGGAGGACCGCATGTCCCCCGAACTGGTTGCGCATCGCCGCGATCGCCTTCATGGCAGGCGAGTCGTCCTGCCGGGACGCGAACCGAGCGAAGAGGGCGGCCGCGATGGCGGGCATCGGGACGGCGTTCTGGATCGCGGCTTCGACCGTCCAGCGGCCTTCGCCCGAGTCCTCGGCGTACCCCTTGATCGCGGTCAGACCGTCGTCCTTCTCCAGCGCCGCGACGAGCAGGTCGAGCAGCCACGACCGGATGACGGTGCCTTCGCGCCACGACCGGAACACATCGCAGACGTTGTCGACGATCTCGGTGGCCTCGAGCAGCTCGTAACCTTCGGCGTAGGCCTGCATGATGGCGTACTCGATCCCGTTGTGGACCATCTTCGCGAAGTGCCCGGCTCCGACCCGGCCGGCATGGACGAAACCGAACTCGCCGTCGGGCTTGAGCGCGTCGAACGCTGGCTGGACCTTCGCGACGTTCTCGGCGTCGCCTCCGCACATGAGGGCGTAGCCGTTCGTACGACCCCAGACTCCGCCCGAGACCCCGCAGTCCACGAAGCCGATGCCGCGCCCACCGAGCAGCCGGGCGCTGTCGTCATCGTCGGTCCACCGCGAGTTGCCGCCGTCCACCACGACGTCGCCCGGGCCGAGCAGCTCGGCAAGGTCGGCGATCACCTGCCGCGTCGGCGCACCCGCGGGCACCATCACCCAGACCACCCGCGGCGACGGAAGGCGCTGGACGAGGTCGGAGAGGCTGTCTGCGTCCGAGGTGTCGGTGTGCGGGTCGAAACCGACGACGGTCTGGCCCTTGGCGCGCAACCGCTCGCGCATGTTGGCGCCCATCTTGCCGAGTCCGACGAGGCCGATGTCCATGACGAAGCGGTCCTTCCCCGGGCGTAGGTGCGGCTCCGCGATCAGCCCTGCAGGCGCACCGGCATGAGGAGGTAGCGGTAGTCGAGGTTGGGTTCGGCGTCGATGGCCGTGAGTCCGGTGAGGACGGCGGGCCGGGTCGGTTGGGTGAACGCGAACTGCGCCACCGGCGACTCGATCGCACCAAGCCCGTCGAGGAGGTACTGCGGGTTGAACCCGATTGTCAGCGCCTCGCCGTCGATGCCGGCCTCGATCGATTCCGACGCCTGCGCCTCGTCGCTGCTGCCGGCCTCGAGGGTGGCCATCCCGTCGCCGAGGGTGAGCCGGATGGGGGTGTTGCGTTCGGCTACCAGGGCGACCCGCTTGAGTGACTCGACGAGAGGGCCGGTCTCGACCCTGGCGACCGTCTGCTGCTCGGGTGGGAACAGGGTGCGGTACTTCGGGAACTCGCCGTCCAGGAGTCGGGTGGTCGTCCGCCGCATCGACCCACCGCTGGTCCCGGCGAACCCGACGAGGCCTTCGCCGGCACCGGTGCCGGGACTCGCGAGAGCGATCGTCACGTCGGAGCCGCTCGCGAACGCCTTCGCCGTGTCGGCCAGCACGCGGGCTGGGACGAGAGCGGTCGCCGAGAGGTCGGGCTGCTCGGGCGTCCAGCTGAACTCCCGGACCGCCAACCGGTAGCGGTCGGTGGCCGCGAGGGTGACCGCCGCGCCTTCGATCTCGATGCGTACGCCGGTGAGGACCGGCAGCATGTCGTCGCGCCCAGCGGCCACCGCGACCTGGGAGACCGCGTTGGCGAACACGTCGCCCTTGACGGTGCCCGAAGCGGTCGGCATCTCCGGAAGTGCGGGGTAGTCCTCGACCGGGAGGGTCTGGACGGTGAACCTCGCGCTGCGGCAGGTCACGACGACCTTGCCGCCCTCCGCGGTCAGCTCGACGGGCTGGGCAGGCAGGCTCCGGCTGATGTCGGCGAGCAGTCGGCCGGAGACGAGCACCACGCCCTCGACCTCGACGTCGGCGGGTACGGACACCCGGGCCGAGGTCTCGTAGTCGAAGCCGGAGAGCAGGATCTCGCCGTCGCGGGCGTCGACGAGCATGCCGGCGAGGACGGGCAGGGAGGGTCGGGTGGGGAGGCTGCGCGCCACCCACGCCACAGCATCGGCGAGGACGTCACGGTCTACGCGGAACTTCACCGCTCATCGCCTCCTCGACGTACGGCGGCCGGCATGGAACGAGTGCCGGGAGCACGACGGTACACCGGGGCGAAGCGACCTGGTGGAGCCGGGTGCGCGTTGTGGATTGTGGTGTTTTTGTCATTCACGTAAGGAGACTCGACATCGTCTTAGGTGCGGTGGATGTTGTGGACGACGGGCGTTTTTGCAGGTCAGTAGGTCTGGCGTTGTCCACGCCGGCTGTGGGCGAAGGGGGGCGTGCGCCGAATCCTCGGTGGAGGGCGAAGCGTCGTCCTTCGTCGTCCACAGTCCTTCCCACGACGACCCGGGCTTGATCCACAGAGTTGTCCCCAGCCTGTGTGGACCGGGTTCGGAGGTGCGCTGGGCCGGATTGAACGGCGCGATGGAACGGATCGTGGGCAGTAGACGTGGGGACGCGGGCCGTCATGGCCGGGCCTGTTGCTTGATCCGGTTGGTCAGTTCGGTGACCTGGTTGTAGACGCTGCGGCGCTCCGCCATGAGCTGGCGGATCTTGCGGTCCGCGTGCATCACCGTCGTGTGGTCGCGGCCGCCGAACTGCTGGCCGATCTTGGGGAGAGAGAGGTCGGTCAGCTCGCGGCAGAGGTACATCGCGATCTGCCGGGCGGTGACGAGGACGCGGCTCCGGCTCGACCCGCAGAGGTCGTCGAGCGACAGCCCGAAGTACGACGAGGTCTGGGCCATGATCTGTCCGGCGGTGATCTCCGGCTCGCCACCGGTCGGGATCAGGTCCTTGAGCACGATCTCGGCCAGGGCGATGTCGACGGCCTGCCGGTTGAGGCTCGCGAACGCCGTGACGCGGATCAGTGCGCCCTCGAGTTCGCGGATGTTGGTCTGGATCTTGCTCGCGATGAACTCCAGCACCTCCGGCGGGGCGGTCAGGCGTTCCTGCGCGGCCTTCTTCCGGAGGATCGCGATCCTCGTCTCGAGGTCGGGCGGCTGGATGTCGGTGATCAGCCCCCACTCGAACCGGTTGCGCAGCCGGTCCTCCAGCGTCTCCAGCCGCTTCGGTGGCCGGTCGGAGGAGATCACGATCTGCTTGTTGGCGTTGTGAAGGGCGTTGAACGTATGGAAGAACTCTTCCTGCGTCCGCTCCTTGTTCTCCAGGAACTGGATGTCGTCGACGAGGAGTACGTCGACATCGCGGTAGCGGCGCTGGAACGTCGCGGCCTTGTCATCGCGAATCGAGTTGATGAAGTCGTTGGTGAACTCCTCGCTCGACACGTACCGGATCCGCGCGTTCGCGTACAGATTGCGTACGTAGTGACCGATCGCGTGCAGCAGGTGGGTCTTGCCGAGCCCTGAGTCGCCGTAGATCAACAGCGGGTTGTACGCCTTGCCGGGCGCCTCGGAGACCGCGACCGCCGCCGCGTGCGCGAAGCGGTTGGACGAGCCGATGACGAACGTGTCGAACATGTACTTCGGGTTCAGCCGCGGCGGCTCGGTGTCGGAGCGCACCGGTTGGCCCGGTGGTGCCGAGGAGAGCGTGAACGCATCGGTGCCCTTGGACGCGACCGCGAGCCCGGACCGGTGGTGGCTGTCCGCCTCGTCTTGATCGGGAAGCGGTGCAGGATCGGCCGATGACGTGGAGTAGGACTGGCGCGACGCATCGTCACTCGACTCGGCCCTGTCGGTCTCGTCGGCATGGTCGAGGTCGTCGAGTGAGAGGGACGGTTCGACGGTGATGGCGAGGCGGACCGACTCGCCCAGGGCGGAGGACAGTGCGTCCTCGAGCCGGGGGCGCAGCTTGGTCTCGAGCTGAGTACGGGTGAAGTCGTCGCGGACGGCGACGATGGCCGTGTTGCCGTGCAACGTGACCGGCCTGCACTGTGCCAGCCACACCCGGTGAGTGGCCTGCAGGTCCTGGTCGAGGCTGTCCCGCACCTGTCGCCAGGTGGCGGTCAACGCGTCAGACTCCGCGACCACTGCGCTACTCCCGTTCTACTCAGGCGATGTCCTGACTCCCCGTGCGCCTGCGACATGGCTCTGCTACGGCGTCCATGAGCCACGTTGGTGGCTCACGGTGAGCGCCGCGGGGCGGCCGGCTGACGTCCACAGATTGTTCCACAACCTGTGCAAAGAGGTTGTGGATGACACTAGAAGGGCAGGACGGTAACAAGCTCACAAGGTGGCGTTCAAGGCGGGAGCGGGGTCGTACCCTCGAAATCGCCGTGCGGACTGGCGTCCTGTCAGCGTGTCGCGTCGACACGCCACGGCGCCATCCGAATGATGTGCGGTTTTGGTCCACCTGATCTGGTGGGGCAGTTTGACCGGGCGACCGGCCGGCCCGTACCGTAAGTCGGTCACGATGCCGTTCTCTCGGCGATCGCCGTATGCTCACGGACAGTCGCAACACTGCGCCTCAGGCGGAGTCGGTCCAGGGGGCCGACTTGAGGTCGTCGGGTGCAGGACGCGACAACGCAGCCGCGGGTGGACGGTGACGTCGAGGCGTCGGTGCCCGCGTCCTCATGATTTCTGATCGGGAGAATTCCTGTGAAGCGTACGTTCCAGCCCAACAACCGGCGACGTCACAAGACGCACGGCTTTCGCCTCCGCATGCGGACCCGGGCGGGTCGCGCGATCCTTTCCGCCCGGCGGCGCAAGGGGCGCCAGCGCCTCGCGGTCTGAGGCGCCACGCGGTCTCGCCCAGGTCGAGTGCGATGTCGTGGTGCCGGCCATTCACCGGATGCGTCGTTCGGTCGACTTCGCGACGGCGGTTCGTCGTGGCCGGCGCGCGTCCCGGTCGAGGCTGGTCGTCCACCTGGTACTCAGCCGCCGCGACGAACCCGCACGGATCGGGTTCGTCGTGAGTCGCTCCGTGGGCAACGCGGTCGTCCGCAACACGGTGCGCCGGCGGCTGCGTCACCTCATGCGTGAGCGGCTCACCGGCCTCCCCGCCGGAACCTTGCTGGTGGTCCGCGCGTTACCGTCGGCAGCGGAGGCGACGTCGGAGCGGCTGGGTCAGGAGATCGACGCGGCGCTCGAAGAGGCGCTTGCACGGCCGCGATACCTCGCGGTGGAGAGTGCGCGGTGAAAACGATCCTTGTGATGCTGCTGAAGGGCTATCGCCTGGTGGTGAGCCCGTTGTATGGCCAGGTGTGTCGCTACCACCCGTCTTGTTCCGCGTACGCCCTCGAGTCCGTCGAGACCCACGGGGCCGTACGCGGCAGCTGGCTCGCCGCCCGTCGGCTGGTGCGGTGTCACCCATGGACCCCTGGCGGATATGACCCCGTTCCGCCCGCCCGAACGCGCGCCGGTGTGGGCGCGCCAACCCACACCAGAGGTGCATAAAGCGTGGCCTGGTACGACAAGATCCTGTCGCCCCTCTACGACGTCGTGTCGTGGATCATGTGGGCGTTCCACTCTCTCTTCGCCCCGATCCTCGGACCTGACTCGGGCTTCACGTGGGCGCTGTCCATCGTCGGCCTCGTGGTGGTCATCCGGATCGTCCTGATCCCGTTGTTCGTACGGCAGATCCGGGCGAGTCGGAACATGGCCCTGATCCAGCCGAAGGTGAAGGAGCTGCAGAAGAAGTACGGCGGCGACCGGGAGCGGATGGGCCAGGAGCTCATGAAGCTCTACAAGGAGAGCGGGACCAACCCGTTCTCCTCGTGTATGCCGATCCTGTTGCAGTCACCGATCTTCATCGCGCTCTTCCGGGTGCTGGATGGCGCGGCGCACAAGATCGTGCGCGGTCGCGGGTTGAACCAGGAACTGGTCAACTCGCTGAGCGACGCGACCCTGTTCGGCGCCAAGATCTCGGACAAGTTCATCGGCGCCGACAGCCTGAACGTCCAGATCGTCACGGTCGTCCTGATCCTGCTGATGACGGCGACGACCTTCACGACCCAGCGGCAGTTGATGCGCAAGAACATGCCGCCCGAGGCGTTGACGGGTCAGTTCGCGCAGCAGCAGAAGATCCTTCTGTATGTGCTGCCGGTTGTCTTCGCGGTCGGCGGTGTCAACTTCCCGATCGGTGTCCTCATCTACTGGTTCACGACCAACGTGTGGACGATGGGCCAGCAGTTCTGGGTGATCCGCCGCAACCCCGCACCGGGGAGCCCGGCGTTCGAGGCGTACCAGAAGCGGAAGGGCGGGAAGGGCGCACGGAGTGGCCTGGCCGCATTGATTCCGGGGACGAAGGAGACGCCGAACGGCGCGACGCCGACTGTCACGGACAACGGTGAGGCGGCGACACCGGCGCCCACCGTCAAGCGAGTGCAGCCGCAGCGGTTGCCGCGGAGCAAGCGTAAGAGCCGTTGAGACTCTCGACCCGGCTGTGTGTCGTCGGGGCGAACGAACCTGGCTGTTGGCGTCCGATCGAGGGCGCGGGGAATGAAGGAGTAAGTCGTGGGTGATCGCGCTACCTCGTTCGTCGAGGACGACAACGACGGCGGTGAAGGCCAGGCGGTCGACGCCGAGGAGGCGGGGGCGGCGGCCCGCCAAGACTCCGCCGACCCGTCGCCGGAGGACGTGGCGCGCCTCGAGCGCGAGGGGGACGTGGCGGCTGACTATCTCGAGGAGTTGCTCGACATCGCCGACGTGGACGGCGACATCGACCTGGACGTCGAAGGAAGTCGAGCGATGGTAGCCGTGGTCGGAGGTGACCTGCAGCACCTGGTGGGTCGGGACGGCGAGGTCCTCGAGGCGCTCCAGGAGCTGACCCGACTGGCCGTTTACAGGGAGACCGGCGAGCGGAGCCGGTTGATGTTGGACGTCGCCGGATACCGGGCACAGCGACGCAGTGACCTCATCGCTCTCACTGAAAAGATCGTGGCTGAGGTCATCGCGAGTGGTGAACCGGCGCGACTGGAGCCCATGACACCGTTCGAACGAAAGATCGTCCACGACACGGTGGCTGCGAAGGGACTGACGAGTGAGTCGGAGGGCGAAGAGCCCGAACGACGGGTGGTCATCCAGCCGGCGTGAGCCTGAGGGTGTTTCACGTGAAACCGGGACGACGGTAGACGTTCCTTCCCCGCCGTTGGTCGCAAGACAGGTCTTCGGTGAACATCTCGAGCGTGTCGAGCGCTACGCCGCACTGCTGGCCAGCGCGGGGGTCGAACGCGGGCTGCTCGGGCCCAGGGAGGTGCCGCGGTTGTGGGACCGGCACCTGTTGAACTGTGGTGTACTCGCTCCGCTCGTCCCCGCGGATGCATCGCTGTGCGACGTCGGTACCGGAGCCGGACTCCCGGGGCTCGTCATCGCACTTGCTCGCCCTGACGTCTCCGTCACCCTTCTCGATCCGTTGTTACGTCGGGCAGACTTCCTTCTCGAAGCCGTCGCTGAACTTGGTGTGGCAAATGCCTGTGTCGTACGCGCGCGCGCCGAGGAACATGAGGGACGCTATGACGTCGTGACCGCGCGCGCCGTGGCGCCGTTGGGCCGGCTTGCTCGTGTCGCGATACGGCTTTGTCGGCCCGGTGGTTCATTGTGGGCGGTGAAGGGTGAGCGGGCCGAAGAAGAGCTTCGTGAAGCAGCGCCCGAGCTCCCGCGGTGGGGGGTGGCGACCTGGTCGGTCGAGAAGGTCGGTGAAGGCATCGTGTCGCCACCGACGACCATCGTCCGGCTCATCGCACGTTCCGCTGGGGCCAACCGCCGTCGGCGGTAGCAAGTGTCGAAGTGGCCGTCGCCCCCGAGCTTCGGCTTGGTGGGGAGGCTGAGTGTGACGGAGGTTCACGTGACCACTGGACTTGGATGGCCGCTCGACTGGCCGTCGACTACCGAGGAACAGGATGCCGAAGAGACTCGACCTCGTCGTCAGGCCGTGGGTGGACTGGGCTGGCCGGTCGAAGGACCCGCCGGACTCGGTTGGTCGGCGGAGGTCGGCACCGGCGAAGGGTCGGCCAGGTCGACCTCCACTGCGGTAGTGGAGGACGAAGGGCGCGAGGGTGGCACCCCTGGAACGTCGGCGTTGTCCGCGGACCTCGATGCGATTCCACAGGTGTCGTCAACGGTCGAGATGTCCACCGAGGAGCCGGCCGATCTGGGCGCCACCAATGCCGCGGCAGCGACCGTTTCACGTGAAACACCCGAAGATGCCGAACCACCGCCAACGGCCGGACTCCAGTCCAATGTGCCCGTCGTCTTCAGTCCCACCCTTCCCCGCCCGGTGCAGACCCGGGTCTTCGTGGTGGCGAACCAGAAGGGCGGCGTCGGCAAGACCACGACCGCCGTCAATCTCGCAGCCGCCCTGGCTGGTTCCGGTGCACGTGTCCTCGTCGTCGATCTTGACCCCCAGGGCAATGCGTCGACCGCCCTCGGCATCGACCACACCGAAGGTGTACCGAACATCTACGACGTGATCGTCGAGGGTGAACCGATGCGGAACTTCGTCTATCCGGTTCATCGCTTCCCGACGCTGTTCGGTGTCCCTGCCACGATCGACCTCTCCGGTGCCGAGCTCGAACTCGCGAGTGTCGTCGCACGAGAGGCCCGGCTCAAGAAGTTCCTCGATGCGTACCTCGACGAGCAGGCGGCCGCGGGCGAGCGGTACGACTACGTCCTGATCGACTGCCCGCCCTCACTCGGCCTCCTGACCATGAACGCCTTGGTTGCCGGCAGGGAGGTGCTGGTCCCGATCCAGTGCGAGTACTACGCACTCGAAGGCGTCGAGACGCTCTTCCGCATCGTCAACCTCGTCCGCGAGCTCAACCGTTCCCTGCAGGTGACGACAGTCATCCTCACGATGTACGACGCCCGCACGCGGCTCTCGGCCCAGGTGGCGGAGAACGCTCGGGAAAGCCTTGGCCACACAGTGCTCCGCAGCGCGATCCCTCGGTCCGTACGAATCTCGGAGGCGCCGAGCTTCGGGCAAACGGTCATGACATGGGATGCCGGTTCGCCGGGAGCTCTGTCCTATCTCGAGGCGGCGCGCGAGCTCGCGCTCCGCGATCCGGCGGCACCAGCCGCGGCCGGCGCCAACCGTTCGATCGCGGCACCCGACGTCGTTCGGCAGGAAGTACTAGGCTCGGCGACCGCGACTGGAGTCGATCGAGGGGATCTCAGATGACGGTTCGACGTGGCTTGGGGCGTGGACTCGGCGCCCTGATCCAGTCCGCTCCACCCGCCAGCGAGGTGGCCCCGCCGGAGCGCGGCGCTGAACCGGCGCATCGTGCGGCGGTGGATGTCGACCACCCCTCCCCGTCTGCTCCCGACGAGCCGGCACTGGTTCAGGGTGCACACTTCGCCGAACTGCCCATCGACGCGATCTCGCCCAACCCGCGCCAGCCGCGCCAGGTCTTCGACGAGGAGGCGATGGCTGAGCTGGTTCACTCGATCAAGGAGATCGGCCTTCTCCAGCCCGTCGTCGTACGCCGGCTGGGGGATGAGCGCTACGAGCTCGTCATGGGCGAACGGCGCTGGCGCGCCACGCAGCAGGCGGGCCTCGACGTCATCCCGGCGATCGTGCGCGACACCGGCGACGAGAACATGTTGCGTGACGCGCTGCTGGAGAACCTGCACCGCGCGCAGCTCAACCCGCTGGAGGAGGCGGCGGCCTACGGGCAGCTGCTCGACGACTTCGGCTGCACCCACGACGAACTCGCCCAGCGGATCGGACGGTCGCGCCCTCAGATCACGAACACGCTCCGACTGCTCAAGCTGCCACCAGCGGTGCAGCGCCGAGTGGCGGCCGGGATCCTCTCGGCTGGTCACGCGCGAGCGCTGTTGTCCGTCGCCGAAGAGGAGGCGCAGGAGAAGCTTGCGCACCGAGTCGTCGCGGAAGGACTCTCGGTCCGGGCGCTCGAAGAGATCGTCACGGTGAGCGCCGGCGGAAAGGAACGCAAGAGCAAGGCCGCCCGTTCACCGAAGCCGGTCGCCCCTCGGCTCGGCGATCTGGAGGCCCGGCTCACCGACCGTTTCGACACCCGGGTGAAGGTCGATCTGGGTCGTCAGAAGGGCAAGATCACGCTGGAGTTCGCGTCGCTCGAGGACCTCGAGCGGATCGTCGACCTGATGGATCCGCGCGGCGCCTGACGCTAGCCGGAGCCGCCCTGGTCCCCGCCGGTCCGCGACCGACCGACCCGGGAGGGTCGACCGGCGTCGGGTGACCGATCGTCAGGAACGTCGAATCTCGGACCGCTGGGCGGCGGCCTGGAGCAGGTCGCGGCAGAGCACCCCGAGATCCCGACCGGCCGACTCGATGGCGAGCGGCACGAGTGAGGTCTCGGTCATCCCAGGCGCGACGTTGACCTCGAGGAACCACGGGACCCCCGCGGAGTCCACGATCAGGTCGGTACGCGACAGGTCGCGCAACCCCAGCGCCCGATGCGCGGCGAGCGCGGCTTCCTCGCAGGCGTCGGCCGCCGAATCGGGGAGCCGGGCAGGAGCGACGAACTCCGTCGCGCCGGCGTTGTAGCGCGACGCGTAGTCGTAGATCCCACTGTCGGGAACGATCTCCACACCAGGCAGGGCGCGAGGTCCGTCGCCGACATCGATCACGGCCACGCTGACCTCGGTGCCAGCCACGTGGCGTTCGAGCAGCGCCACCTCGCCGTAGGCGAAGCAGCTCACCATGGCCGCCGGAAGGTCCGCGATCGTGTGGACCACCGTGCAGCCCAGCGCGGATCCGCCGCGGGACGGCTTCACGACCAACGGCAGACCGAGCCGGTCGGCGATGCGTTCGAGGACCGTCTGTGCGCCGAGTTCCCGGAAGGTGTCGTGCGGGAGAACGACCGACGGCGGAGTCCGCACACCGGCGGCGGCCACGATCGTCTTCGCCACCGGCTTCTCGAACGCCGCTCGGCACGCGACCGCCGTGGATCCGACGTACGGCACGTCGAGCAGGTCGAGGACCTCCCGCAACGCACCGTCCTCGCCGGCGGCGCCATGCAGGAGCGGGAAGACCGCCGAAGGTGGATCGTTCTCCAGTGCGGAGATGAGGCCTGCATCGGCGTCGCGTTCCTCGACCTCGACGCCGACCGCCCGCAGCGCCTCACTCACCCGCCGCCCGGACCGCAGGGACACGTCTCTCTCATGGGAGAGTCCGCCGGCCAACACCTGGACCCGTCCGAGATCGCTCATCTGTTGCCCCTTCACTTCCACCCGGGTCGCCGGCCACTCATCGCAGATCTGGCCCGGGAAACTCGACACCTTGACCTCTACCCAGATGAAGCGGTCCGAAGGTCTCCCGAAGTTCCATCTCATGTTCGACGACGGCGGCGAGCCTACGGATCCCTTCCCGGATCCGATCAGGTGGCGGGAAACAATACGACAGGCGCATGCACTGGCTGCCGAACCCGTCGGCGTAGAACGCCGTGCCGGGTACGTAGGCGACGCGAGCGGTTACAGCACGTGGTGACATGGCCTTGGCGTCGATGCCGTCTGGCAGTGTCACCCAGACGAAGAACCCGCCCTTGGGCGTGGTCCACGTCGTCGTGGCCGGCATCAGGTCGGCGAGTGCCTCGAGCATGGCGTCCCGGCGTTCGCGGTACATCTCGCGGAACGCCTTGATCTGGCCGTGCCAGTCATGGTTGGCGAGATAGGTCGACACGGCCATCTGGTTGAACGCCGGCGGGCACAGCGTCGCCGACTCCTGGGCGAGGATCAGCTTGTCCCTGATGGCATGTGGCGCGAGCGCCCACCCCACCCGGAGCCCGGGGGAGAACGTCTTGGAGAACGACCCGAGGTAGACCACACGTCCCGGGTCGTCCGCGCGGAGCGCGCGGTAGGGCTCACCGTCGAACCCGAGCAGGCCGTACGGATCGTCCTCCACCACCAGGACGTCGTACCGGTGGCAGATCTCCAGCACAGCAGCCCGGCGTTCGGCACTGAGGGAGACACCGGCCGGGTTGTGGTAGCTCGGGATCGTGTAGAGGAACTTGGCGCGCCGTCCGCTGGCCGCCACGCTGCGGAGAGCGGCATCGAGGTGCTCGGGGATCAGCCCGTCGTCGTCCATGGCGACGTGGACGACGTCGCATTCGTACGACGCGAACACCCCGAGCGCCCCCACATAGCTGGGCGCCTCGCAGATCACCACGTCGCCCGGATCGCAGAAGATCCGCGTGACCAGGTCGAGTGCCTGCTGGCTCCCAACGGTCACCACCACGTCGTCGGCCGACCCCTCGATGCCGACGAGCCGCATCACGTCGGTGATCTGCTCCCGCAGGGTCTGGTCGCCCTGCGCGGTGCAGTACTGCAGAGCCGTGGTGCCCCGATGCAGGACCAGGTCCCCGATCAGGGAGCTCACGACGTCGAGGGGCAGTCCGGAAATATTGGGCGAACCGCCCGCGAGCGACACCACCTCGGGCCGGTTGGCGACGGAGAAGAGTGCGCGGATCTCGGAGGCGACCATGCCGCGAGCTCGGGATGCGTACCGTGCGACGTCGGCGTCGAAACGCGTCTCACGGTGCAAGGGTTGACGATCCGGGCTCTCCTCCATGGGGATACGGCTCCTCTCCGTTCGAGAGCGGCCCAGCCGTTGTCACCAGGCGGGCCACCCAGCTACTACGATGCCTCATGAGGCGTCCCCTTGGGGAGTGGGTGCTCGCTGGAAGGGTTGTCATGCGGATCGTGTCCTGGATTCTGTGCGGAATAGGTGCCGGCGTTCTGGCCGGCTTTGCAACGGGTCTGCTCCGTCGTCGGCCGAAGCATCCGGAACCTCTCGTGACGAACTATGCGGGTGGATATTTCGCGCCCACGCCGTCTGACGATCACACCGCCGTCCAACCCGGTCAGTAACTATCGGGAATAGCACCCTTCGGCACCACATACGCGATATGAGTACGATGCGCCGCCTTGCCAACATCACTCTGGACAACCTCGACGATCTGCCGCGGCCATGTCGTCGTTGTGTCTTCTGGGAATTGGACCCGGTGGCGCGCCGTCGGGCCGAGGAGGCCGGTGATCCAGCCCTCGAGAAGGAGGCGTGGATCTCCGCCGTACTCCTCGAATGGGGCTCCTGCGGCAAGGTCTGCTACGTCGACGGGACGCCGGCCGGATTCGTTGTGTACGCACCACCGACGTACGTCCCGCGTTCGGTCGCCTTTCCCACCTCTCCGGTGAGCGGGGACGCCGTTTTGTTGATGACGGCCTACGTCATACCGGAGTTCGCGGGTGCCGGCCTGGGACGCATGCTGGTCCAGGGCCTTGCCAAGGACCTGGTCAAGCGTGGAATCCGCGCGATCGAGGCCTTCGGTGACGCGAAGTGGCGCAAGCCGTCGTGCGTCGTCCCGGCGGACTACCTGCTGTCCGTGGGCTTCAAGACGGTACGCCCGCACCACCGCTATCCCCGGCTCCGGCTCGAACTCCGCAATGCCCTTACCTGGAAGGAAGATGTCGAGGCGGCGTTGGAGAAGCTCCTCGGCTCGATGACACCCGAAGGTGCGTTCCGTCCGGTCCGGAGTTGATGTTCAGTTCTCCCGTGGGGGAGCGTACGCGCGGGGCAGCCGGAACCCTCGCTCTGTCATCACCGACCGCAGCCGGTCGGGGTAGTCGGTGATGATCCCGTCGACACCGTCGTCGATGAGTTTGTTCATGGTCGGTTCGTCGTCGACGGTCCAGGGGATCACCTGGATCCCACGTGCATGGGCGGCCGCGACCATGTCGGCGGTGACGTACGGCTCGTAGCCAGGGTCGGTGACCTTGCCGTTCTGAGGGAAGCCGTGGACCGGCGAGAAGGCGTCCGCACCGAACGACGCGATCGCCGCCAGCGGGTCACCGCCGAAGTCGTCGATGTCGAGACCGCCGAGCCACGGTGACGCTCCGGCCTGCCCGGTCTGCAGGAAGTCCCGGTTGGTCAGGGCGACGATCGGTAGCCGGGGTTCGACCTCACGCATCCGCATGAGGGCGCCCCAGTCGAAGCTCTGGATCGTCACCTGGCCGAGCATTCGGGCCCGCCGGATCTCCTTCACCGCCACCTGGACGAACTGCTCCCGCGGAGCCGTCTCGCTGGGTGCCCCGGCCTCGACCTTGGTCTCGATGTTGAGCGTCACACCGTATGCCCTGTACCGGTGGACGAGCGCGAACACCTCCCGAAGGCGCGGCATGCGCTCGCCGGGGAACGCCTGCTGACCGGGAAACTCCGGCAGCGTCAGCGTCCCGCAGTCGAGCGTCCTGACCTGGGCGAGGGTGAGCGTGTTGATGTACTTGCCGACGTACGGAAACTCCGGGTCGCCCGCCACCACCGGCGCCGTGTCCTGGCACTTGCGGTCGCTGATCCGCCGGTCATGGGTGACGACGGCCTCGCCGTCCTCGGTGATCTGGATGTCGAGCTCGAGGGTGCTGACACCGAGTTCGAGTGCGTGGGCAAACGCGGGAAGGGTGCTCTCGACCACGAGGCCGAGGCCGCCCCGATGCGCCTGCAGGTCGAAGGCCTTGCGCCCGTGCCCGGCGTCGACCTGTGGTGCCGCGGACGCAGGTCCGGCGAGCAGGAGCGATGTGGCGGCGACAGTGACCGCGATGGTGCGCCAAGACTTCATGTCGAGGAACCTCCCGCGAGCGGCGAAACGATGCACGACGACGGGAGAAAGAGATACCGGACGGCGAACGAATTGTCCTACGGAACGGCAAGGCTGGCCAGGTGACCTGGTGAGGGTGCAGGGGTGCGCGGCGGGGGCGTGTCCTCGATCAGCGGATGAGCTGGCCGAGTTGGAGAACCCCGGTCGGTGAGTCCATGTCCGGTGGGAGGTAGACCCGCTGGACGGCGACGACGATGGCCTCGGCGACGACGTCGCGGAATCCCGGATCGGACAACCGGAGTGCGTCGCCTGCGTTGGTGACGTAGCCGAGCTCGATGCGCACGGCCGGCATCTTCGTGTAGCGGAGCAGATCCCAGGTCTTGGCATGCGTACGGCAGTCCCGAAGGTCCGTACGGGCAACCACTTCCCGCTGCACCAGGCCGGCGAACCGCTCGCCGAGCGTCGACCGCATGTCGTCGTCGCCCACCGTGCCGTAGTAGTACGTCGCGACGCCGCCCGCCTCCGGACTGGGGTGCTCGTCGACGTGGAGGGAGACCACCAGGTCGCCGCGGGTCTCGTTGGCGAACCTGGCCCGCTCCGCCTCGTCAGGGCTGGTGTCGCGACCGCGGGTGAGGAAGACCCGTACGCCGGTGGCGGCGAGCCGACCCTCGATCCGGGATGCCAGGTCGAATGCGATCTCCGCTTCGGACAGGCCGTGGGAGAAGCAGCCGCGGTCGACACCGCCGTGGCCCGGGTCGATGACGACGACCTTGCCTGGGAGTTGCGGGCCGGCCCGGTGGATGCGTTCGGACTCGCGCAGGGCGTCGGCGCGTCCGCCGGTCACGATCGGGGAGAGGCGCGCCAGGGCCTTGAACGTCGCGGGGCCGCAGGTGCCGTCGGGCGGCGCCCCAACGCTGCGTTGGAACTCCTTGACGGCACGTTCGGTGGATGGACCGTAGACCCCGTCGACCCGGTCGACGCCGAATCCCAGCTCCAGCAGCCGCTGCTGCAGGGTCGCCACGTCGTCGCCGATCTGCAGGTGCCCGGCCTGGAAGGACATCAACCGGTCACCCAGGCGCCAGCGGGCCTCGTCGAGCACGCGATAGGTCTCGGCATCGACCACCCCGTGGGCAGTGAGGCCGCGCTGCTGCTGGAACTGGCGTACGGCCCGGTCGACGCTCTCGTCGAAGACGGCGGCGCCCGGGTCGAGATCCTGGTCGGGGGTGGCGGCCAGCAGGCCCAGTTGGGTGAGCTTGGAGCGGATCTCAGCCACCGCGGGACCGCGGTTGCCCAGCCCGTATCGATGCTCGGCCATGGGCGCCTCCGAACGACGTCGCGTTGCACGGAGATCCGGTCGTGGTCTTCCGGATCACCCACGCCATGCTAGCTGGGCCACCTCCCCACGCTCGCCCCGCGCCGCCGCGAAGCCCAGAAGACTGTACGGAAATGCCGAGCCCGGGCTCACCCATGCGGGTGGCCCGGGCTCGTCGGCTGGGGTGTGCGGCTGAGCAGCAGGCGGGTTGGTCAGGTGCTGTTGGTGCTCAGGCTGCGACGAGGGTGGCGAGTTCCGCCTTGATCGCCGCCTTTGGCCGAGCGCCTACCAACGACTTCACGACTTCGCCGCCGACATAGACGTTGATCGTCGGAATGCCGGTGACGCGGTACTCCAACGGCGTCTGGGGGTTTTCGTCGACATTCAGCTTGACGAAGGTGATCTTGTCGGCATATTCGGTCGCCAGTTCCTCGAGAACCGGCGCGACCTGCCGGCACGGACCACACCATTCCGCCCAGAAGTCGACGACCACCGGCTTGTCGCTCTGCAAGACAGTGGTGGCGAACTCGAGATCGGTCACGGGCTTGATCGCGCCCACGGGCTTCTCCTCTCCGCTTACGTACTCAGCACAACACCGAGGACGGCCTTCTTCATCCCGCCCCCATGGTGGGCGCTGTGGTCTGCGCGGCGGAGACTTCCGGGACGTCCTCCAGCGCGGCAAGGAACCGCTCGGCATCCAGCGACGCGGCGCAACCCGTACCCGCCGCCGTGATCGCCTGACGGTAGGTGTGGTCGACCAGGTCGCCTGCGGCAAAGACGCCCAGCAGGTTGGTGCGGGTGGTCGGTGCGTCGACCTTGACGTAGCCCTCGTCGTCGAGATCCACCTGGCCGCGTACGAGGTCGCTGCGCGGGTCGTGGCCGATCGCCTCGAAGAGTCCCGTGACCGGGAGGGTGGACTCCTCGCCGGTACGCAGGTTGGTCAGGCGTACGCCCTCGACCTTCTCCTTGCCGAGGACCTCGCTCACGGTGGAGTTCCACACGAACGAAATCTTGTCGTTGGCGAAGGCGCGGTCCTGCATGATCTTGCTGGCGCGCAGCTCGTCGCGCCGGTGGATCACGGTGACGGACTTGGCGAACTTCGTGAGGAACAACGCCTCTTCCATCGCCGAGTCGCCGCCGCCGACCACCGCGATGTCCTGGTCGCGGAAGAAGAACCCGTCGCAGGTCGCACACCACGAGACGCCGTGGCCGGACAGCAGGTCCTCACCGGGGATGTCGAGCTTGCGGTAGCGGGAGCCCATCGCCAGGATGACTGCCCGCGCGCGGTGCTCGGTGCCGGAGCTGTCGACGACCACCTTGATGTCGCCGGTGAGATCGACCCGCTGGACGTCGTCGGGGATGAGCTCCGCGTCGAAACGCTCCGCCTGCTTGCGGAAGGCGTCCATCATGTCGGGTCCCATGATCCCGTCGGGGAAGCCGGGGTAGTTCTCCACGTCGGTCGTGTTCATCAGCGCGCCGCCGGCTTCGACCGAGCCTTCGAAGACGAGGGGGTTGAGCCGGGCACGTCCGGCATAGAGGGCCGCGGTGTAACCGGCCGGGCCGGATCCGATGATGATGACATTGCGGACGTCAGTCACGGACCGATCCTCGCATTCGTCGGGGCAATCTCGAGCGATGTCACTGCGGTAACCGATCCTAGGTGCCCGACATTCCGTGACGGGGAGGGCGCCACGGGTGGCTACGAGGCGGGACCTTGGAGCCCTCGTCAGCGGGGGGCGATGTTCGCGGAACGGACAATGTTGGCGTTCATACCGCAGGCGATGGCGTACGCACGGACGACTCCGGGCTTGCCGGTCTCGGTGAGGGCGAGGGTGACCGGCTTGCCGTCGAGCTGTGCCGGCATCGTGGCGAGGAGCTTGCCGGCGTTCTCGGTCTCGAGCAGCTCCTTGACGCAGCGGTCCGTCCCGCCGCCGGGCGGCGCGATGCGGGGATCGTTGTTGACCTGGAACGACTTGCTCGGCGTGGGCGAGGGCGCCCGCCGACGTTCCAGCAGGCCGTCTATCTGGTCGGCGAAGCTACCGGCGGAGAGTGTCGCCTTTGTCCCCGCCCGGAAACCGACCGTGGTGTCGCCCTTCCGTGCCGGAGTGCTCGACGACGGACCCGGCTCCTGCGCCGTGGGCGTTCCGGCGCCACTGAGGGCGGAGTAGACGGCACCGCCGCCCAAGGCGAGCGCTGCCACACCGGCGGCCGCGGCGAGCGCTGGCACCCAGCGTGGATTCTTTCGTTCGGCTCTGCGGGCTCCAGGACGCGACATGCGCCTGACCCGTCCGAGGCTGGTTCCCGAGGGAGTGGCGGTGTCGGAAACGTAGCCGGGCTCGTAGGCTCCTGAAGCCTCCGCACCCCGTGCGGCGGCCTCGGCGCTGATCACCGCTTCCAGCCGGTCACTGACGACAACGGGCATCGGGGCGGGCCGGGTGCCGGCGTCGTGGAGCAGCAGGCGAAGCTCGCCCAGGCTGTCGGCGACCGCCTGGCAGGATCCGCAGGCCCGCAGGTGAGCATGCACCTGCGCCGCCTCATGATCGGTCAGCAGACCTTCGAGGAAGTCGGCGAGGAGGTCGTTGCGGATATGGGGACCCACCGTCACCTCGCCTCCCCTGCGTGTCGGTCCGTCGTCCGCCGGCGGCGTCCTCCGGGAGCCGTCGGCCAACCCGGATCCGGTAGCTGTCCCGGCCCAGGCACGCCTTGGACGTCAGATGACGCGGTCGGGTTCCCGGAAGAACCCGGATCCTGGTCCCGTTGCCCCCGCCCATCCCGCAGATGGAGGAGAAGGGGGACCAGCCGGGCACGCCCACGGGCGCAGCGGCTCTTGATCGTGCCCGGCGCGCAGTCGAGCATCGAGGCCGCCTCGTCGACGGAGTAGCCCTCCATGTCGACCAACACGATCGCCGCCCGCTGATCGGCGTTCAGGCTGTCGAGAGCGCTCATGATGTCGATCCGGAGCTCCTGCTGTTCGGCGGGATCCGGCGGGCGTACGGCCGCGAGCTCAGCCGCCCGGTCGTCCTCGGGGAGCGGATCCGCGGCGCGGACGGCGCGACGGCGTACCCGGTCGAGGCAGGCGTTGACGACCACCCGGTGCAGCCAGGTCGTGACGGCAGACTCACCCCGGAACTGACCGGCGTTGCGGAATGCCGACACCAGGGCGTCCTGGAGGGCGTCGGCGGCCTCCTCCGGATCGCCGAGGGTTCGCAGCGCCACCGCCCAGAGCCGATCGCGATGCCGGCGGAACAGGTCGGCGAAAGCATCGGGGTCACCGGCAACGTGGCGGGCGATCAGTTCCTTGTCCGTGGGCACGTCGTTGCCCTCGAGGAGACGGCTCGGGGTGCTCGAGGTCATCGGCGGACGACGATCTCCGCAATGCCGCCGCGATATTCCCCGCCGTCGGGCGGGAGCCGTGTCATCCAGACGAGTACGTACCGCGTGCTGACCTCGTTCTTGGGCTTCAACGTGACCTGGCGGTCGGCACCTTTGGTCGACGCCACGGGGTCCCATCCGTCCACGGTCGCGGGCGGGCCGCTGGCGTCCTTGGGCGCAGCCAGGAGTTGGAGGTCGGTGCCGCCGGGAACGAGGGTGAGGCGTACGGAGGTGAGATCCTGGGCCTTGCCGAGGTCGAACCAGATGCCGACGCCGGGCTTGTACGTGGTGAGAGGGTCGTCGAAGTAGGACATCGTGGTCCACGAGGTTCCCGGGTCGCCGTCATAGGCGTTGGAGATCTCCTCGGGATGCTCCTCGCCGTTGCCGCCAGGCGGCGGGTCGAAGTCCTTCGCGGCAACGACCTGAATCTTGACGTTGGCGGGCGACTTGGCATCGGACGGCGTCGAACCAGGCGTCGACGTCGGGCCTGGGTCGCTGGGACCGAACGCCTGGCTCATCAGCTGCCAGCCGAGCAGCCCCGTGCCGGCGAGCAGGACGATCCCGACGAAGACGCCGGCGAGGCGCCGCCAGCGCGGGTTGACCGGGCGTGGGGCGGGTGCGTAACCGTGATGTTGGCGGATGGGCGCGTAGGCGCCCGAAGGCCGGTACGCGGTGTGGGCGTCGTCGTCTCGACGACCGCCGTATCCAGCGGGACCGCCGTAGCCCGCTGGGCCGCCGCGGTCGGCAGGCAAAGCGCCTGTGCTCTCGCCGCCCTCCATCGCCACGGCACCGTTGGGGACGCCTGGATCGAGGTCGACCGGTCGCCCACCCACCTGGGTCGGCTCGTCGGCGTAGCGGGACCGCCGCGGCTCCATCGCTCCACCGAGTGCATCGGCACCCGACGCCCCGGCAGGAGGTAGCAGTCCTTCGATCGGAGTCACGCCGACGACCTCGGTCAGGGCGGTGGCGATCTCCCGCGCCGTCTGCAACGGCGAGCCACTGCGTGGATGCTCGACGAGGATGCGTTCGGTGATCTCATCCAGTGGACGGGGGACGCCGGCCCGGCACTGCCGTGGCGACAGGAGCGAGCCGTCGGCCGCCCTCGGCGCCGCACTGAGCCCGGACCGTGGACCGGTCGGCCAGCGGGCGGTGAGGCCGGCGTAGAGAAGCCGACCGAGGCCGAGGGAGTCGAGCCGGCCCGGCTCATCCTCTCCGCCGCCGCCGCCACCGTTGGAGGTGAGGGCCGCCTGTGTCGCAAGACCCACGATCTTGAGCGAACCGGAGTCGGTGACGACGATGCTGTCCGGGTCGAGGCGTTCGTGAGTCAGGCCCTGGTCATGGGCCCGCGCCATCGCCTCCGCGACCTCGCGGACCAGCAGCCCGGCCTGGTGGGGCGGCAGTGGGCCGTCCGCCAGGACGGTGCCGAGACTGCGACCGGCCACCCACTCGCGGACGACGTAGGCGACGCCATCGTCACGGAGCGCGTCGAGGACTCGGAGGAACCGGACGTCCGAAGCCGTGGCGGCCTTGCGGGACGCGTCGAGCAGCTGGTCGGCACGGGGGTCGTCGGCAGCCAGCACATGCAGCACTACCGAACGTGAGAGGACTTCGTCGACCGCGCGCCAGGTCTGGGCCACGCCGCCATCACCCGGGGTCTCCGCGAGAAGCTCGGCGACCCGGTAGCGGCCAGCGAGCGTCACGCCCGGGTCGACATCAGTGGGATGCACGGCCCTCCTGCCCGCCGGGGGACGACGCTGCGCCCCAGTTTGGTTGGCTTGCGCCTACATGCTAATGCCAGCGCCGTCCTTGTGCTGGAACGGCAACTTCCACCTCTCCGGCACCTTCGCGGCGGTCGGACCCCGCCTACGAAAGACGTGTCGGAGCAGATTCTGACAGGGCCCCGGCTGGTGACCGCTGCGCCCGCCGGGACCGCTGCGCCCGCCGGGGACGGCCGCCGGCTCAGGCAGAGCCACGGCCGAGGCGACCACGGACCAGCGCGACGAGTTCGGCGATCTCACGGACCCGGAACACCTGTGCCAGCAGAAGATAGCCCCCTGCCAGGACGGTGCCACCGGCCAGCACCGCAGTCGCCGCCCCGATCGCGCCACCGTCCAGGGCGCCTGACACCAGCCGGCCCACACCGTACGCCCCCAGCCCCGAGAGCAGTGCCGCGGCACCCGCCCGGGCGTACGTACTCAGCAGGCGACGGCCGTCAGCCCCGCCGATCCGCCGCCGGAGAACCGCGATACTGGCGAAGAAGCCGAGCCAGTAGCCGACGCCGTACGACACGGCGATGCCGACCGTCTTCCACTGCACTGGAAGGACGGCGTACGCGGTGATCGCACACGCCGCGCTCGCCGCCACCACGAGGATCTGGATGAAGACCGGCGTCCGGGTGTCCTCGTACGCATAGAAGCCACGCAGCATGATGTGCTGGCTGGAGAAGCCGATCAGGCCGAGCGCGAAGCCCATGAGGACGTACCCCATGAACCGTGCACTCGCCTCGTCGACCTGGCCGTGCATGAACAGGGCCACCGTCATGTCAGGACCGAGCGCGAGGAACGCGACCGCCGCCGGGATGATGGCGACGGCCGTGAGCCGCAGCCCGTGGGAGAGGTCCGAACGCACCTGCGCCGGATCGTTCTCGGCGGCCGCCAGGCTCATCCGGGGAAGCAGGGCCGCCACGATCGACACGGTGATCACGGCGTGCGGCAGCATCAGGATGAGGTACGCGTTGAGGTACGGCGTCAGGCCGTAGCCCTGCTCGGCGCCGTAAACGGTCAGCGCTTCGGCACCGACGCCGGTCGTGAGTCGCGTCGCGGTGACGAACCACAGCTGGTTGATGAGGACGTACCCGATCGTCCAGGCGGCGAGCTTGCCCGACCTGCCGACGCCGCCGCCACGGAAGTCGAAGCGAGGACGGAGCCGGAACCCGGCCTTCCTGAGGACGGGAACGAGACACAGCGCCTGCAGCGCGATCCCCAGTGTCGAACCGAGGCCGAGCAACGCGATGTCGCCGCCGTCGATCGACTGCGGCGAGTCGGCGTCGGAGACGACGATGAATGTGCCGAAGACCGCGATCGCGATCAGGTTGTTGAGGATCGGCGACCACATCATCGGGCCGAATCGTCGACGGGCGTTGAGGATCTGGCCGAAAATGATGTAGAGGCCGTAGAAGAAGATCTGCGGCAGGCAGTACCACGCGAAGGTGACGGCGAGGGTGAAGTACGGCCGGTTGGCCTGCTCCAGCAGGTCGTCGCTCGCGTAGACGCTGACAAGTGCGGGCGCGAAGAGCACCGCCACCACGCTCATGCCGGCGAGCACGATCGCGGTGAGAGTGAGCAGCCGCTGACCGAACGCCTGGCCGCCGTCCGGGTCGTTCTTCATCGCGCGGACCAACTGGGGTACGAAGACCGCGTTGAGCGCGCCGCCCGCGACCAGGATGTAGAGCGAGTTGGGCAGGGCGTTCGCGAGGTTGAACGTGTCGGCGAACAGCGCGGTGCCGAGCGCCCAGACCAGGACCAGGCTGCGGACGAAACCGGTCAGCCGGGAGACGATGGTGCCGAGTGCCATGACGGCGCTGGCGCGAAGCAGACTCGACTGGCGGGCCGGCGCGTCCGCCGGGGCCACAGTTTCCTCGCTCACCGCGGCGCTCTCGTCCTGTCGTGGTCGGGGTCGGTGCCGTTGGACTCCGAGCCCGCGCGCACGCCGTGGTGGGCGGCCGGGTCACGGTCGTCGTCGGCACCACGGCTCGCGTCGAGGCCAGTGCCAGTGCCTGTGCCGATGCCGTTGTCGGCGCCAGTGCCGGCGTCGGCGAGGTGCTCCGCTCCGGTGCTGTGCTCCGCTCCGGTGGTGTGGTTCCGGTCCTGGTGTGCCGCGTTCAGCCTGATCTGGCCGTTCGACGCGCCGTCGGGAAGCTCGAGGTCCGGCAATGACGCAACGCCCTGCGGGGCGGGGGGCGGCTGCTCCGTCCCTTCCTCGTCCCCGTTCTCGCCGACCTCGCCTCGACCCTCGCCTGGACCCTCGTCGGCATCGTGTCGGCGGGTGACCACCGCGCGGACCCGGCGGAAGATCCGGGTACTCGCGCCGAGCAGCAGCAGTCCGAGGCCCGCGCAGATGATCACCCAGCCGACCTGGCCGTAACCCCGGATGTTGACCGGGAACGATTCGGTGGCCCCGAACTCCGTTCCTGCCGTCGTGGTCAGACCCACCTGCATCAGGACCGACCGCGCGCCGCCGGAGGTCTCGGCGTCGACGCGGACGGTGACTTTGCGGTTCGGGTCGACGCGTACCGGCTCGATCGGGGCGACCTTGAGCCGGTCAGGGCTGGTGGACCGGACGTCGAGCTGGACCTGGACCGGGCTGTCGCCCTTGTTCTCGATGGTGACCGGGAACCGGCCGGTACGACTGGACAAGGTCACCAGAGGTGGTGGGATCACCGACACGTCGGTGATCGTTTCCCGTAGGTCGGCGTCGATCGCGTCGATCAGCTCGGCGGCCTGCTCTGGCTCCTGCCGCCAGGCCATCGAGGTGCCGCGCAGGAACGCGAGGTCGACGCGCGCGCGGGACTCCTTGGGATCGGCGAGCAGGTCGAGGACGGTGTCGGTGGTCGCGTCGAGCTCCCGGAGCTGGCTGAGGACGGAAGGACTCAGCTCGGCACGTTCGTCGGCACCAGACCTGGCGAGCGGACCGCCGTACGCCGTCGGCGGCTGGGACAGCAAGGCCGCCGCCGATACCGGGCGGAGCCAGGACGTGGAGTCGACGGTCGAGAACAGGTGGGAACCGGCCGCGCCGGGGTTCCACCCGCGGGGGAACACCGCGACGACGCGGCGCTGCGGGTCCTGAGGACTCCCGGGAGCCGCGGGGGCGGCGCCGGTGCCGGGCGGCCCGGCGGGTCCCGAGGAGGCGGCACTCCCCGCGGCCACGGCGTCAGGGTCGACCTCCTGCATGGCAAGGAGCGCGGTCTCGCTGAGGAACCGTTGCTGGACGTTGACCACCGAGGACTTGACCGCCGGACCACCACCGGCTGTGAGGGCCGGGTCGACCACCAGTGCGGTGAGTGCGCCCTCCGGGGTCGCGAGGGACGCCACCGGGCTCGATCCGTCGCGCGGCAGGTCCGGCATCGCGTGCTTCGACAGGAGCACGGTCTTGGCCCCACTCGCGGCGATCATCTCCAGTGTGCCGGCATCGGCGTAACCGTCGCCCGGCCAGGCGAGGGTGCCGCTCGCGCGATAGTCCTTGACCGTCTGCTTGGCCGCGTTGACCGCCTGGCCGGAACGTTCGGTGAACCGGTGACGCTCGAGTGCGGGCAGGTCGGGATCCGCGTACGGCAGCATCAGGGTGTGACCGGCGTCCAGCACTCCACGGGCGCGGTTGAGCCACCGGCGGATGTCGGCGGTCTCACTGGCTTTGACCTCCCTGCCGTTGGAGGTCGTGTAACCGTCGGCCATGCGTTCGGCCTCGGCCAGGAGCGCCGGGTCGACGACGAAGGTCAGGTCATGGGCCGAACCGAGCTCGAGAAGGCGGCTCAACCGGCCGTTCGGTCCGAACTCCTTGAGGTTCGGCAGGCCGTCCGGTGTGGTGGTGCTCCGTGAAGGACTCGTCCGGGGTGGCGTGCTGATCTCCTCACCGGCGACCAGGCCGGGGCGGCCGTTGATCGGCAGCAGGAACGACACCTCCACCGGCGTCATCGTGGTGCCCTTCTCGATGAACGGAAGGAACGACCGGGCCCGCCAGGTCTCCCGCTCGGAGGTGTCCGGTGGGAGCGCCCGGATGTCGACGCCGACGACATAAACGCCGGACTCGTCGAGCTGCAGCTCGTCAGTGGGGACGGCGACCTCGAACTTTCTCGTCGCCCGCGGTGGCAGCGTCGTAGCCACCTCGTCGACGAGCTCCCACGGCTCGTCCAGGCGTACGCCGAGGCGTTCGCCGGGACGTTCGGCCGCCGCCGTCGCGAGCTGATCACGGGTAGTGAGAGGGGTCTCATCGAGCCACAGCATCGCGTTGACGGTCGACAGCGGGACGTCACCGGTGTTGGTGACCCGCCCGGAGACCCGGATCTCCTTGGTGGCGGACGTGGCATAGGGGGTCTGTGAGTCGACGGTTACGCGGAGTCGGGGCTCCCCGTCGGCCGTGGCCGGGGTCGCGGCCGCGAGCACGCTGACGAGGCTGGCCAGCACGGTCAGCAGCGCGCACAGCAACCTCCGACGCGGCAACACCCCTCGATGCTAATGGTCGCCGCTGAGAGGCATCGGCGGTCCCGGGGATGGCGGGAGGGCGGGTGACGGCCGGACGGGCTGGGGCCACGCCGTACGCTTGCCTCCCGTGTCGAGCGACCGGCTGAGCGAGGCCCAGCGCCGAGGCGTACGCGAACTGTTGCGGATCGCACCCGTGATCGACGAGCTGGGCGCGCGGTTCCAGTCCGCGGGCATGCCGCTCGCCCTGGTCGGCGGGTCGGTGCGTGACGCCCTGCTCGGGCGGCTCGGCCACGATCTCGACTTCACCACCCGGGCACGACCCGACGAGATCGAACGCCTGCTGACCGGGTGGGCCGACGCCACATGGGACATCGGCCGCGACTTCGGCACGATCGGCGCGCGCAAGGGCGAGTGGACGATCGAGATCACGACGTTCCGTGCCGAGTCCTACGACCCGGAGAGCCGTAAGCCGACGGTGACCTACGGCGACACGCTCGACGGTGACCTCGGCCGGCGCGACTTCACGGTCAACGCCCTGGCCGTCACGCTGCCCGTCACCCGGCCGGAGCGGGTCTTCGTCGATCCGTACGGCGGTGTGACCGATCTCGTGGCAGGTGTCCTGCGTACTCCCGGTACGCCGGAGGCGTCGTTCACCGACGACCCGTTGCGGATGCTGCGGGCGGCGCGCTTCGCCAGCCAGCTCGGCTTCGCCGTGGCGCCGGAGGTGGTCGAGGCGATTCGGGCGATGGCCGAGAGGATCTCGATCGTGTCGGCCGAACGCGTCCGCGACGAGCTGGTCAAGCTGGTCTGCGGTGCGCATCCGCGGGCGGGCCTGGAGCTGCTGGTGAGCACGGGTCTGGCCGATCAGGTGCTGCCAGAGCTGCCGGCGCTGCGGCTCGAGGTCGACGAACACCACCGACACAAGGACGTCTACGAGCACAGCCTCACCGTCCTGGAACAGGCGATCGCGCAGGAGCAGCGGGTGCGCACGGACGGCGCCGCGGACTTCGTGACCCGCTTCGCCGCGCTGATGCACGACATCGGCAAACCGGCGACGCGGCGGTTCGAGGGCGGCGGTCGGGTGACATTCCACCACCACGAGGTGGTCGGGGCGAAGATGACCGCGAAGCGGATGCGGGCGCTTCGGTTCTCCGGCGAGCAGATCCACGACGTGGCGCGGCTGGTGGAGTTGCACCTGCGTTTCCACGGTTACGGCGGTGGAGAGTGGACCGACTCGGCCGTACGACGCTACGTCCGCGACGCCGGCCCGCTCCTCGACCGGCTGCACGTGCTCACCCGGGCCGACTGCACCACCCGGAACAAGCGCAAGGCGGCCGCACTCCAGCGCACCTACGACCAGTTGGAGGACCGCATCTCCCGGCTGGCCGAGGAGGAGGAGATCAACCGGATCCGGCCGGACCTCGACGGGAACGCGATCATGGAGCTGCTGGGCGTCGGGCCGGGGCCGATCGTGGGGCGGGCGTGGCGGCACCTGCTGGAGGTCCGCCTCGACCAGGGACCGCAGGACCCCGAGGCCGTCCGGGCGGAGCTCCTGCGCTGGTGGAAGGACCAACCCGAGTCCTCCGGCTAGATGGGGTGACCCAGGACTGCCGGCGGACCACCGGCTGAGCTGCGTGCGAATGACAGCTCGGCACAGGACCGGCGCAAGGCGGGACGGCCCGGCGGCCGTCGGACGGCGGTCGGACGGCGAATGACCACGCTGAGCATGCCTGTGGCACCTGGAACAGGCATGGACGCCTCGGAAATGTCCACAGACCTGCTCAGCGTGGTCATTCCCCGCTGGCGCGGCTGGTCCAGGTTGTCCGCCCCGGTCGACTCGCCCGGCTTGCCGCGTCGGTCGGCCCGCCGGGTCAGGGGAGGGAACGCCGGGTCTCCGCGTACGCGTCGTCCCGTGGGCGGGCCCAGACTCCGGTCACACGGGCGTAACCCACGGCGGCCGCCGCGTAGACCGCCGCCGAGCCGATGAGGATCGCGTACGACTTGCCGGTCGGGGGCAGCGTGACGGCCGCGAACGCCGCCGCCGCGACGAAGACCACGTTGAACAGCACGTCGTAGAGCGCGAAGACGCGCCCCCGGTAGACGTCGTCGATCGTCTCCTGTACGAGCGTGTCGACGCAGATCTTGATGCCCTGCGCCGCGACCCCGAGGACGTAGGCCGTCGCCAGCATGCTGACCCGGGTGTAGAACGCGCCCGGCAGGACGATGCTCACCGCCGCCGCACCGAAGAGCGCGACCATCCAAGTCTCCTTCCTTATCCGGCGTACGACGATCGGCGTCAGCAGCGCGGCCGTGCCGTAACCCAGCCCGCTGGCGAGAACGGCGGTGGCGACGCCAGCGAGTCCAGCTGAGGCGTTCGCGGGCGAGAAGTAGTTGCGGTAGAGCAGCAGCATCGCCACCGCGGAGACGCTGTAGACGAACCGCTGGACGCCGATCGCCGCCAACCCGTAGACGGCCGACCTCCTCGACCACACGTGCCGGGTGCCGTCGACGAAGCCCTGCAGGACGTGCCCGACCGCCTCTCGTACCGCCCGCCGCGCCGTGTCGAGGTCCGGCCCGAGCAGCCGTCGAGACATGCGCAGCGCCAGCAGCCCGGCGGCCAGAAAACCGATCGAGGCGGCGCTGAGCACCACCGTCTCAGGGCCCGCTGAGACCATGTCCCCGCTGAGCGTCGCGACGCCTGAGCCGACCCCGATCCCCACGAGGTAGGCAAGGGTGCCGCAGGTCGGGGAGACGGCGTTGGCCATGACGAGACGATCGAGCGGTACGACATGCGGAAGTGCCGCCGACAGGGCCGTCAGCAGGAACCGGTTGACCGACAGGCAGGCAAGGACCAGCAGGTAGAAACCGGGACCGTCACCGTTGCCGGACACAAGCACTGCGATCCCGGCCGCCAGGACCGCCCGGATGAGGTTGGACGCCAAGAGCACCTGCCGCCTCGACCAGCGGTCGAGAAGCACCCCGCAGAACGGCCCCAGTAAGGAGAACGGCAGCAGCAGCGCCGCGAACCCGGCCGCGATGGCGGTCGCCGTCGGTTGCCTTTCCGGAGAAAAGAGAACATACGACGCGAGTGCGACCTGAAATATCCCGTCGGAGAACTGCGAGGCAAGACGGACCGCGAAGAGCCGGCGGAAATCCCGGTACCCCAGAAGCACCCTGAGGTCGGTCACGAACTGCACTTCCCAAGGCTAGTTCGCAAAGCCTCCACCCCGGGGCCAGACGAACCGGCTGCCCGGGGTGGAGGAGAAGAAGCTCAGCGCTTCTGTAGTGGGGGTGAGGGTGGAAGGTTCAGCGCTCGACCTCGCCGCGGATGAACTTCTCCACCAGATTCCGCGCCTCGTCGTCGGAATACTGCACGGGCGGGCTCTTCATGAAGTACGCCGACGCCGAGAGGATCGGGCCGCCGATGCCGCGGTCCTTCGCGATCTTCGCGGCCCGGATCGCGTCGATGATGATGCCGGCGGAGTTGGGCGAGTCCCAGACCTCCAGCTTGTATTCCAGGCTGAGCGGCACATCACCGAACGCACGCCCTTCCAGTCGTACGTACGCCCACTTGCGGTCGTCGAGCCACGGCACGTGATCACTCGGACCCACGTGCACGTTGCGCTTTTCCAACTCGCGCGGGATCTGCGACGTCACCGACTGGGTCTTCGAGATCTTCTTCGACTCGAGCCGATCGCGTTCGAGCATGTTCATGAAGTCCATGTTGCCGCCGAAGTTGAGCTGGTACGTCCGGTCGACGACGACGCCACGGTCCTCGAAAAGCTTCGACAGCACGCGATGCGTGATGGTGGCGCCGACCTGACTCTTGATGTCGTCGCCCACGATCGGCAGCCCCGCGTCGGTGAACTTCTTCGCCCATGCGGGATCCGTCGCGATGAAGACCGGCAGGGCGTTGACGAAAGCGACACCCGCGTCAAGCGCACATTGCGCATAGAACCGGTCGGCCTGCTCAGAGCCCACCGGAAGGTACGAAACGAGCACATCGGTCCCGGTGTCCTTCAACGTCTGCACGACATCGACGGGATCCTGGTCCGATTCGGTGATGGTCTCGCGGTAGTACTTCCCGAGTCCGTCGAATGTCGGCCCGCGCTGAACCGTCACTCCGGTCGGGGGGACGTCACAGATCTTGATCGTGTTGTTCTCGCTCGCACCTATGGCGTCGGCGATGTCCTGGCCGACCTTCTTGGCGTCGACGTCGAAAGCGGCGACGAACTGGACATCCCGGACGTGATACGGGCCGAACTCCACGTGCATGAGGCCCGGCACCTGCTGGCCCGGGTCGGCGTCCCGGTAGTACTGGACGCCTTGGATCAGTGAGGTCGCGCAGTTGCCGACACCTACGAGGGCAACCCGGATCGACTGCGAATCCCTCAAGGTCATCTCCCTTGTCTTAAGCACCGCAGTGTCGATGCACCCCTGAAGGTGAAGCGCACCGTTGTCATTTGTGCACCGCTAGGGCGTGTCTCCCAAGTCATCTCGCGCGCGAACGTCGACGCGGTTCAGTTCGCCGGCTGTCCGCGTTCCCGCTGCTCCGACGCGATCATGCTGCTGAGCCAGCTCACTTCCCGTTCGACGGACTCCAGGTCGTGGCGGTGGAGTTCGACGGCATAGAAGTCGACCCGTTCCTGGGTGCGTTCGAGCTGGGTGCGGACCCGGTCCAGCCGTTCCTCCAGGCGGCGCCGCCGCCCTTCGAGGATCCGCAGGCGCACGCTGATGTCCGTACGGGCGAAGAAGGCGAAGTGGACGCCGAAGTTGTCGTCCTCCCAGGTCGAAGGGCCACCCTCTGCCAGGAGTTCGGCGAACCGGTCCTCACCGCTGTCGGTGAGCTGGTAGACGATCTTCGCGCGGCGCCGTCCAGTTGTGGTCGTGTCCGACGTGTCCTCGGAGATCCAGCCCTGCCGGAGCATCGCCTTGAGGCACGGGTAGAGCGAGCCGTAGGAGAGCGCCCTGCCCCACCCGAACTGGGCGTTGAGCCGCTTCCTGATCTCGTACCCGTGCATCGGGGTTTCGTTCAGCAGCCCGAGCACAGCCATCTCGAGTACGCCGCTTCGTCGTGCCACGCCTTCTCATCCGTTCCGGGGGTTCGTTCCGGGGGCCCGGCGACACCGGAGTCGCGCGGGGTCCGTGCCATGCCGGCGTCGACCGCGGTGCGGCCTCAGACAGGCGACGCCGCCCAGCACCGGACGAGCCTCGTCGCTCGTGGTCGGATACCAGCTCCGATATATCGCATCGATACATCGACGCGATAGGCGTGCACGATAGGTCAGCGAGCCGGTCCGGCGCAACACCCCCATCGGCGTACGAACCGCGCATCGGGCGCGACCTTCAACCCGCTGGCATGAGGCCGTACCCTCGATGCCATGTGGTCCCAACGGTCGGTCGTCGATTACAGCCTGCAGCGCAAAGCCACGCTGCTCGCGCTGTTCGGTGGCCGCGCGACCGTGATGGAGGACGTCTGCGACGCCGACCCGTATCTCCTACGGGCGGCGAAGTTTCACGGGGAACCAACAGACCGGACCTGTCCGGTCTGCCGCAAGGAGAAGCTCACGAACGTCACCTATGTGTTCGGTGACGAGCTCGGGCAGTACTCCGGCCGAATTCGCCAGACCGCCGAACTCGAGGCGATGGCGCGCGAGCACGGGGAGTTTCGCGTGTACGTCGTCGAGGTGTGCCAGGGCTGCGGGTGGAATCACCTCACCACCTCCTACGTCCTCGGCGATGGTGTGCCGCGGCGACCCCCCCGTCGACAGCGCACGGTGGAGGACGAATACTCGTAGACCGGACACTTTGCCGTACCCGTCGGTAGCGCCAGTCGCTGCCGGCCAACCCTAGAGGGACGACACTGTGACGCGGATCCGTTCCCGTGGCGGCCGTGACGACTATCGCGGAGCCACACCTGCCGCCGGTCGGCGTACCGGCGGCAGTTCGTATGACGACGCTCGGCGCGACGGCCGTGCGTACACCGGCGGCGGTGCGAACTCCGGAAACGGTGTGTACACCGGTAACGGTGGCCGGCACACCGACGGCTACGGAAGTCGTCGTGGCCACACCTCCATCGCCGCGCGCGAGGACGGCTACGTCGGACAGCGTGCCGACCGCTTCAGCGGGATGCCCGACGACCGCCCGACCGAGCGGCGATCCCTCGGTCTGGTCGACGTGTTGGACGACGGCTACTCCGGCCGTGCGGGCGACGGTCGCCGCGGAGGACGCGCGAACGGTGGTCGTGCGGGTGGTGGCCGACCTGGTGCACCGCAGGGGCACCGTCGAGGAGGCGCAGGTGGTGGCCGGTCGCACGGCCGGGTGCGGCGTCGCCGGCGTGGTCGCCAGATCCTGATCGGGCTGCTGCTGACGTCCGGTCTCGGCCTGCTCGCGGCGGTCGTGGCGTTCGTCATCATCTACGCGCGCACCGAGCCACCCAACCCCAACGAGTTGGCGACGGCCAATACCACCACGCTGTACTACAAGGACGGCAAGAGCGTGATGGGGTCGTTCCAGTTGGAGGATCAGGACCGGATCTCGGTTCCGCTCGACCAGGTGCCGCAGCACGTCCAGGACGCCATCATCGCCGCCGAGAACCGGACCTTCTGGACCGACAGCGGGATCTCCCCGACCGGCATCGCCCGTGCCGTGTGGAACCAGGCCCGCGGCCAGTCGACGCAGGGCGGGTCGACGATCAGTCAGCAGTACGTCAAGAACTACTACCTCACCCAGGAACAGACCTGGAAGCGGAAGTTCAAAGAGCTCTTCATCACGCTGAAGATCGAACGCACGCAGTCGAAGCAGCAGATCCTGCAGAACTACCTCAACACCAGCTTCTTCGGCCGAGGAGCCTGGGGCATCGAAGTCGCCTCCGACGCCTACTTCGGCAAGCACGTGCAGGACCTCACCCCGCAGGAGGCGGCGGTGCTGGCCGCGATGTTGCGGGCGCCGAACAACTACGATCCGTCGGTCGACCCGACGAACAAGCCTCGGCTCGAGGGCCGCTACCGGTACGTCCTCTCCGGGATGGCGCAGCTCGGCTCCAAGGTCACTTCCCAGCAGGCGAACACGTGGCCGCTACCCAAGATCAACCCGTCCAGCAACAGCAAGACCTATGACGGGCCCAACGGCTTCCTCCTCGTGCAGGTCCGCAAGGAGCTGTCCAAGCTCGGCTACAGCGAACGTGACATCGACTCCGGGGGCCTGAAGGTCACGACCACGTTCGACCCCAAGGCACAACGGGCGATGGAGCAGGCGTTCACGAAGAACTTCCCGAAGAAGAGCGCCAAGGGTGTCCACGCCGGAGCGGCGGCGGTGCGCCCCGGCACGGGCGAGGTCGTGGCGATGTACGGCGGGCCGGACTATCTCAAGCGGCAGTTCAACGACGCGACGCAGGCGAAGCTGCAGCCTGGTTCGACGTTCAAGGCGTTCGCCCTGGCCGCAGCGCTCGAGAACAACATCTCACTCGAGAGCAGGTTCTCCGGAAACTCGCCGTTCGAGCTCGAGAACGGCGACGAGGTCAACAACGAGTTCGACGAGGACTACGGCGAGTACGTCGACCTGACGACGGCGACCCGCGAGTCCATCAACACCGCCTTTGCCGATCTGACCGTCAACGGGCTGAAGCCGGGTGGTGCCGGCAAGGTCGTCGACGCGGCCATCCGGGCGGGCGTTCCCGAAGACACCAAAGGTCTGGACAAGCACGCCAAGGTCGCTCTCGGGTTCGCCTCGGTGTCGCCGACGGACATGGCCAACGCCTATGCCACGTTCGCCGCCGGTGGGCAGCACACGAAATGGCACGTCGTCCAGCAGGTCGCCAAACGCAGCGGCGAGGTCGAATACGAAGCGCCGATCGGACTGGACCGTGCGTTCGACAGTGACGTGGTAAGCGACATCAACTACGCACTGCAGGACGTCATCCAGAACGGTACCGGTGAGAACGAGGCCAAGGCGATCGGCCGGCCGGCCGCCGGCAAGACCGGTACACACGAGGACGAGACCGCCTGGTTCGTCGGCTACACCCCACAGCTGTCGACCGCCGTCGCGTTCTACAAGGACGCCGACGGCGACGGCAAGAAGGAGTCCCTGGACAACGTAGGCGGCCAGGGCACGTTCTTCGGCGGCGGCTATCCGGCGCGGATCTGGACGTCGTTCATGAAGGCGGCGTTGAAGGGTCAGCCCAGGGCCCCGTTCCCGCCGCCGGCCGAGGTCGGCAAGGACGTCAACCCGAAGCCGACCTGGACGCCGACGCCGACCGCGGAGCCAGAGCCGACCGCGACGCTCCCGCCGGGGCCTGGCGAGGATCCGGGCCCGGATCCCAAGCCGACCTTCACCGGGCCAGGTGAGCCCGAGCCGACCCAGTCACCGGAGCCCACACCGACCGAGGACGATGGCTGGCCGCCATGGGGTCGAAACGACTGATCTGCCTGCGTGATCTTCGTACGGTCGCCTACCGAGAGGTAATAGTTCCGGGTCAGACGGGTAAATGAGTCCTCTCCAGGTACCGACAACCGGGGCCCGATAGGGCACGATGGGGCGGAACCGGGACCGACTCGTTCATGCCCCTTCGAGCTGGTGGTCCCGCACCCCAGACAGCCGGTGCGAGGTAAGGACTCACGGAGGCGTGGTGAGCAGGAGCCCGTCGCGGGAAGATCCGCTGGCCCGCTTGGCGACCACGTGGCTCGGGGGTCCGATCGGTCGTCATGCGCGGATCGGTGTCTCCCGGTGGACACCGCTCGCCGTCGCGTTCCTGGTCACGACCGCGCTGTTCGTCATCGGCATCGTCGAGAAGGCCCCGTGCCACGGGCAGGGCTGGCCGCGTGACAACTACGCGTTCAGCCACCTCTGCTACACCGACGTCCCGTACCTCTACCGCGAACGCGGATTCGCCCAGGGCGGGATCGCCTACCTCGACCGCGGGGACTACCCACCGCTTGAGTACCCCGTCCTCACCGGGGCGGTCATGCAGGTCACGGCGTGGGTCACGCAGACGTTCGAGAGCGCTGACGCCGTAGCCGCCAGCGTGTTGTTCAACGACCTGACCGTCGTCGTGCTGTTCGGCTTCGCCCTGCTCACCGCATGGGCGCTGAGCCGGACCACCCCGCATCGTCCGTACGACGCGATGTTCTTCGCCGCCGCGCCGACACTCGCGTTGGCCGGCACCATCAACTGGGACCTGGTGGCGGTGGCGCTGACGACGTGTGCGCTGCTCACCTGGTCGAAGTCCCGGCCGTTCGCGACGGGGGTCCTGCTCGGCCTGGGGGCGGCCGCGAAGTTCTATCCGCTGTTCCTGCTCGGTCCATTACTGGTGCTGGCGCTGCGGTCGGGGAAGCTGCGCCTGTGGGGCGTGACGCTGCTGTCCGCAGTCGCCGCCTGGATGGTGGTCAACCTGCCGCTGCTGCTGTTGGCGCAGGACAGCTGGGCGGCCTTCTGGTCGTTCAACGCCGACCGGGCCGGCGACTTCGGCTCGATCTGGTATGTCCTCGGCCTTGCCGGACACCCCGTGTCGATGGTCAACGCGGCCTCACTCGGGCTCTTCGCACTCGCCTGTGTCGGCATCGCGTGGCTGGGACTGTTCGCTCCCCGGCGACCCCGGCTGGCGCAACTGGTCTTCCTGACCGTCGCGGCGTTCGTCCTGGTCAACAAGGTCTACTCGCCGCAGTACGTCCTCTGGTTACTCCCCCTCGTCGCCCTGGCTCGGCCGCGGTGGCGGGACTGGTCGGTGTGGCAGGCCGGTGAGCTCATCTACTGGGTGGCGATCTGGTTGCACCTGGCAGGGGCGCTGGTTCCGGCCGCCGACGGGACTCCGGACCGGTTCTACTGGCTCGCGGTCGGTGTCCGGATCGCGGCGACGGTCTACCTGTGCGTGATGGTGATACGCGACATCCTCGCCCCCGCGACCGACGTCGTACGTGAGGGCGGGCTCATCGACGACCCGGCCGGCGGTCCGTTCGATCACGCGGCTGACGCGGGCAGGCTCCGGCGCTGGTTCGGTGCCGAGCGGCCAGGACGCGCCCCGGTCGGGGAGGGCGCCACGCCGTGAGCGGGAGAAGGAGGGCGAGCGACGGGCCACCGCCGGACGAGCACGGCGGAAACGGTGACGGTCACGGGCGCTCCAGCGCACCTCCACCTCCTTCCAGCCAGCACGCCCGGCGGCGGCGGAGCGATATCCCTGGCTGGGGCGCGGGCGCCGGGCCCGGCACCTACCAGCCACGGCGCGCCGCCTCGCGTCGAGTCGAGCCGCCCGAGCGTCCGGCGCCCGGCGTTTGGCCCCCACCCGCCGACCCGCCACCGGGTGGCTGGCCTGGCGAATGGCCACCGCGTGTCAACCCCAACGGTCTGTCGGACGGTCCGAACGGCAACGTCAACGGTCCGCCGAGCGGGACGCTGAGCGGTCCGTTGGGGGCGATGTCCGCGCCGCCGTCGGCCGCCCCCGAGCTGCCGCCGACTTTCGGCGTACCTCCGTGGGAGCAGCACACGCCGGCACCGCCATCGCGGGAGCAGTCGTCCCGGGGAGAGCAGCAGTTCGCCTCGGGGTGGGAGCAACCACCTCTGCGCGGCTACGCCACGCCAGTCGAGGAGGAGCCGCCGCGGTGGACCGATCCGCTCGGCCCACCGCAGGGCTGGGGAATGACAAATCCGGCTGTGCCCGACACGAGGAACGGCAACACTGGTCGACATGCGGACATTGCCGCCTGGAACTCCGACCAGTCATGGGGGGCCGAGCCTCGGACCGGCATCGAGGAGGTCAGTGAGCCGGTCACCGATCCCGGCTTGTGGTACGCCGACGCCGGGTCCGGTCTGGCCGGTGGGGGCCACTCGGAAGTCCCGTCGGCGCGGCCACGTATGCACGACGCACTCGACGATCCCACGACAACCAGCCATGCTGAGTGGGTCGACGAGCAGCCGCGGCGTACGCGGAGTGAGGGGTGGACGATCGACAGGCACGAGCATGCACGCGCGCCTGGGCTTGATGACAGCAATCGGTGGGGGGACGACCGTAGCTGGAACGGACGATGGGGCGGCCCGGACGCGGAAACCACGGGCCACCATCTCATCGACCCACCGCCGGGCCAGATGATGGAACAGTCACCGCACCGACGCGCTGACGGCTTGCGGGCCGAAGGCCACCGGTCTGAGGGACCTCGTGGCGAAGGTCTGCGAGGTGAGGGGTTGCCCGGCAAGGGTCTCCGTGGTGAGGCGCCGACCCGCACCGATCCCGTACCCGGTCGGTGGGCCGACGCCCCGCAGGACCGGTCCGGTGAGCGTCGCCGGCACGGCGGCGATCCGCCGCCAGGTTCCCGCCGCGTGGGCGCGGCTCCCGCCGGTGCCTCTGCGGTCGGGTCCAGAGCCGAGTCCGACGGGTACGCCGAGACGCGTTCGCGGATCATGGCCTGGACTCGGCTCACGCCGATCGACCTCGAGGTCCTGCAGTGGTGGTTGCTGACCAGGCTCGGCATTCTGATCGTCGTTCTCAGTGGGCCATTGCTCTTCCTCACCGAAGGCGAGGTCCCCGGCTTTCTCGACCGGTGGAAGCAGTGGGACTTCTGGCACTTCGACCGGATCGCTATCCACGGCTACTTCGCACCAGGGTGGGATGTGCCGGTGGAGGCGTTCTTCCCTGGACTACCGACCGTGCTGCGGCTCGGGCACGCCGTCGGACTGCCTACGGTCATGGTCGGCCTGCTGGTGTCGTTCGTCGCCGGCGGAGTGGCGGCGGTGGCGCTGGCGAGGCTCGCCGAGGCCGAATGGGGTGAAGGTGCCGGCCGGAGAGCCGCCGTCATGTGGATGGTCGCGCCCCCCGCGATCTTCCTCGCCGCGCCCTACACGGAGGCGTTGTTCCTCGGACTCGCGATTCCGGCCTGGCTGGCAGCGCGGCGGGGCCACTGGTGGCTCGCCGCGGTGCTCGCGGCAGGTGCGTCGACGGTCCGGGTCTCCGGACTCTTCCTCGCCATCGCGCTCGCCGTCGAGTTCCTGACCTCCCCCAAACGGCGGGAATGGGTGCAGGGGCTGTGGCTGGCCCTGCCGCTCGCCCCGTTGCTCGGCTACATGGCCTATCTCAAGGTCGAGACGGGCGACTGGCTGCGGTGGTACAACGCCCAGGCCGACGAGTGGTACCGCGGCTTCACCCCACCGAACGAGGCGCTCATGAACACCATGGATGCCGCCGGCGGGAAGGACGTGTTTGGCGACGTCAGCGAGGCGGTCCGGGCCAACTTCGAGTGGATGTTCCGGGCCGAGATCGTCGCGATACTGGTCGGCGTCGTCCTGACCGTCGTCCTGCTGGCCATCCGCCGATGGGGCGAAGCTACCTGGGTCGGCATCCAGGTACTCGCGTTCATGACGTCGTACTGGTTCTTCTCCGTGCCACGGGCATCCCTGCTGTGGTTCCCCCTGTGGATGGGGCTCGCGGCGATCTCGCTCCGTAAGCAGTGGGTGTGGCTGACGTACCTCCTGGTGGCCGTCCCCCTGCTGGGCATGTGGACGTGTGTGTACGTCACCGGCAAGTGGGCCGGCTGAACGTCGACGTCACGTGGGGTCGGTGGCCTCCGACGAGGCGCTCGGGTCACGGGGTGCCGGGCACGGCCTCGTCCATGACGATGCGGTCGAACGTCGTGAAGGTCATCCCGACGTTGACGGGGAGTTCCGCGCCGACCTCGGGAGGGCGTACGGACGACGGGAGGAACAGCACGCTCACCTGCATGTGCGGCGGCTCCGCGAACCATCGCCGGTGGTCCTCGATCGTGAAGGGTGACAGCGCCCGGCCGGCGGCTTCGAGGCCACTCAGCGCGAGCGTCTTGGCCCGTGTGCGCAGGTCGCCCACATGGCTCGGCGCCTCGACGGCGATGCCGTGGGCCGTGCCGCCACTCACGACGACGAGGTGACCGTTGCCGGGCACCTTCCGCTGGCGGTACCCGAACCGCTCGCCGCGGCGTACCGGATGGACGTCGAGGACGTGCGCCTTGGCGTGGAAGGCGTCCCGGTCGGCCAGCCACAGCTTCGTACCGACCCTGGGGCGGAACTCCGTCGCCGGATGCGCGGCGGTGAGCTCCGCCAACTCCTGCGGAGTGAGGTGGGAGACCCACAGCCGGTCGAGCGGCAGGTCGGCCTCGCGGAAGCGTTCGATCCAGCTCTCGACCTCCCGTCGGTGCGCACCGGCGACCGGGAGGGGCAGGTGCAGCGCCCAACCTTCACATCGCACGCCATCGAGGAGCTTGGCGACCATCGGAAGATCATCAGCGGGTATGCCGTGGCGCTTCATCGACGTGAGCAACTCGACGACGACCCTCGGCTCGCCGGGGCCGTCCACCAGCACCTGCAGGTCGGCGAGCCGCGAGACCGTCTGGATGATCCGTGCCTCCGGCACGCCGTCGGTGTCGGTTGCGCTCTGGGACGGCTCCGGCCCCGACGTACGGGCTGCTCCCTGCGGTCCATCGCCCACCCCGTGGAACGCACGCACCGGCGTCAGCACGAGTAGGTCGCCCGGAAACTCGTCCGCCACGCTGGCCAGCTCGTGGTAGGTGCCCACCGCGAGCGTGTCGGCGCCCAGGCGGGCCGCCTCGCGGGCAAGCCGGGCCAGACCGAACCCGTAGCCGTTTCCCTTGGCGACCGGCACGATCCGGGGGTACGCCACCAGCGAGGCGGCATGATGCGCCCGCCAGCGTTCGGTGTCGACGTACAACGTCAGAGCCATGGCAGTGTCCTCACCGTGTGCGGCCTCGTACCCGCGTCTACCCGCGTCGGCTCATGTAGAGGTCGAACGCGCTGTAGAGCAGTCGAGAGATCGGGAGATCCCACTCGCCGAGGTATTCCACCGCCTCGCCTCCGGTGCCGACCTTGAACTGCAGCAGCCCGAAGTGCGGGTCGTCCTCGTCGAGGGTGTCGGTGATGCCGCGCAGGTCATAGACCGTCGCGCCGGCGTCGAGGGCGTCCCGCATCATCTGCCACTGGATGGCGTTGGAGCCGCGGACGTCCCGCTTGTGCGTGGACGAGGCACCGTTGGAGTACCACACGTGGCTGCCCATGCGTACCCACGTCGTGGCCGCCACCAGGTCGCCCTCGTGGTGGGCGAGGTAGAGCCGGATCCGGTCGGGATCCTCGGCATTGAGGGCGCGGAACATCGTCGAGAAGTACGTCAACGGGCGGGGATTGAAGTGGTCGCGCCGCGCCGTCTCGACGTACAGCTCGTGGAAGGCGGGCAGGTCGTCCGCGCTGCCACGGGTGACGACGACGCCGGACTTGGCGGCCTTCTTGATGTTGCGGCGCCAGAGCTGGTTCATGCCCTTGAGCAGGCCGTCCTCGTCACGCCCGTCGAGCGGAACCCAGAAGACGTGGCGCGGCTGGCCCGCCGCGAACCCGGTCGCGTTCTCGGCCGGTGGGCGCCAGCCGAGCGCGCGGAGCTGGTCGGCGACCGCCGTCGCCGCGTGGTCGGTGTGATCGGCGGGGACATCGCCAAGCGCCTGCGTGGCCCCCTCGGCGAGGGCGGTCTTCACCGTGGCCGCGGTCCAGCGTCTGGTGACCACCGGCGGTCCCATCCGGATCCCGAACGCCCCCTGCGTGGTGACGTGCTCGGTGAGCGGCGTCAGCCACCGACCGAGGTCAGGGTCCGACCAGTCGATGATCGGCCCCTCGGGGAGGTACGCCAGTGAGCGGCGCATCTTGGGCAGCCGCCGGTAGAGGACAAGTCCGGCACCGATCACCTTCTCGCCACCGTCGGCGTCATCGACCCAGCCCACCGACTCGGCCCGCCACTCCCGCTTCACCTCCCCCCAGGCAGGGGTCTGCAGGAAGCTGGCCGACTCCAGGGTGGCCAGGAAGGCCAGATGTTCCTCCGGCGCCAGGGTGCGTACGCGCAATGCCACGCACGCGAGGCTACCGGTCATGGGAGAGGTTCGCGGCCGAGTGGCCAGGCTGTCCTGCGCCGAGGCGGTTGGGGTAGGGCCAGGCGGCCGGGTGCCCGGCTGCTGCAAATGACCACGCTGCCCATGCCTGACCTCGGTGAATGACCACGCTGCCCATGCCTATGGGCGCCGAATAGGCGTCGATGCCGGTGCCTGCTGCTAGAGGCATGCTCAGCGTGGTCACTCGCGCGCGCCACGCATTGGCGGAGGCCTGTCCGTCAACCGGAACAGGCGGGACTGGCGCCTACGCTTGGATCAGCCGGCGTCGAGGTGCTCGCGCAGCCAGGCGATGTCGGCACCCTGCCCCTCGGCGCCGCCGGGTGTCTCCACCACGACGGGCGCCCCGGCGGAACGGATCACCGCCAGCAGGTCCTCGGCGGCGATCTTGCCCGTGCCGAGGTTGGCGTGCCGGTCGCGCCCGGAGTCGAACCCGTCCTGGGAGTCGTTGGCGTGCACCAGGTCGACCCGGCCGGTGATCGCCTTCACCCGCTCGACGACGGTGGCGAGCTCCTCGCCACCGGCGTGGAAATGGCAGGTGTCGAGACAGAACCCGATGGTGTCGCCGCCCTTGGCGGACCCGATCGCCTCCCAGAGTCGGGCGATCCGGTCGAGCCGGCGGGCCATCGCGTTGTCGCCGCCGGCGGTGTTCTCGATCAGCACCTGGCAGCGCATCTCGAGCCGGTCGATGGCCTTGCGCCAGTTGTCGAACCCGATCTCGGGATCGTCGTCGGAGAGCACGTGACCCGCGTGCACGATCAGGGCCTGGGCTCCCACGCCGGCCGCGGCGTCGACGAACTGCTGCAGCAGCTTGCGGGACGGGATCCGGATCCGGTTGTTGGTGGTCGCGACGTTGATGAGGTAAGGCGCGTGGATATAGAGCCCGACGCCGGCCTCGGTGGCTGCCGCGGCCAGCCCTTCGGCACCTCCTGCGTACGCGACCTTCGGCGCCTTGTAGCTCTGCGGGTCGCCGAGGAAGAACTGCACGATGTCGGCGGAGCGGACGCGCGCTTCAGCGATCGGGTCTTCCTGATCGACGTGGGCGCCGATGGGCACGCTGGTCATGTTCCGAACCCTACGAGGTGCCGCCGACACCTGTGCGCAGCGGTGCGTACTGGCGCGCGTTGCTGGTGCGGGGTGCTGCCGCCGCCCGCACGTGCGTGGCGCGCGCGCCCCTATATCCCGAGCCGTGTGGCGAGAGACCTCCTGCAGCTCCGACGCCCCGCCTGTGATCCCTGGCCGCGAACCTCCGACCATCGTGCGGCGTACCGGCACCGGAGGGCCTGCGGACGAAGGTGAATTGCCATCGCGGGCCCACGTTCGATCGGAGGAGATCAGATGACCACCAGACGCGGGTCGTGGGCCGTGGGCGGGTTCGTCCGCTCGAGATCGGCTGGCAGACAGGTCGCGTCCCGGGTGGCGCTCGTGGTGGCCGCCGCAGCCGCGGCCCTGCTGGCGGGCGTGGGGGTCGCGGGGCCGGTGCAGAGTCCGGCGAGTGCCGCCTCGGCGACGAAGGTGGACGGACTGAGCTGGATGTTCGAGGAGTCGGCGGAGAACTCGGAGGCGGTCAAGCGGGCCCGTGCCGAGTGTCCGCAGGGCAAACGGGTGCTGGGTGGCGGCGCCCGGATCAACGGCCCCGGCCGGATGGTCCTCACCCGCCTAAGGCCCTACTACGAGAAGACCTACGGCAAGTCCGGCTACGTGGTGACGGCGGCGGAGACCTATGCGGGCAATTCCAAGAACTGGAAGGTCGATGTGTACGCGATCTGCGCCGACCCGCTGCCCGGCTACCACATCGTGACCACGCAGACGGCGAGGTCGTCGTCGGCGAGGCAGGCGACCGCCGCGCCGTGCCCGGGCGGCCAACGTGCCGTCGGATCGGGTGCGACCGTGGGGCTGGACCACGGGCTCGAGGTCGGGGTCGGCCTGCAGGTCGCACGGGCGTCCGGCAGTGGTGACAGCACTCGGGCACAGGCCCACGAGGCGCCGCAGGGCTATCCGTACGACTGGAACCTGTTCACCCACGCCGTCTGCGCCGACACGCCCGCGGGGTACCAGGTCGTTTACGACGCTTCGGAGCAGCGGGGGACCGAGTCGTACAAGGTCGCTTACGCGAAGTGCCCGGAGTACTGGGACTACTCGATACCAGGACTCCCACGCAAGTTCCGCAAGCCGACCATCAGCATGGGCGGGGCGGTGAGCGATGTCGCACCAGCGGACGCCACGCTCCGAACGATCGAACCGTGGTACTTCGACCGGATCATGACCGGTGCCGTCGGTCCGACGGACAGGAGTTGGGACTCGATCGTCTCCCAGGCCATCTGCGTCTTCCGGTAGGTCGCGGGGACTCCGGCGGTCGTGGGTTGCCGTCGGCGCGGAGATCCCCGCGTCGAGACGTTGATCAACGATCACCGGAGAGCAGTACTGGGGCCCGGCGCGCGAGGGTGCACGAGCCGGGGCTGGTAGCCTTTCCGTTCGGTCTGGCGTACGACGCTCGCTCCCATGGCGCGCCCTCAGCCGTCGCCGGCCTGACGCAAGCCCTCCTGCCACGGAGAGACCGTGGCCGCCCGAGTCCAGAGGAGGTGGGGTTCCACATGCGTCGCTACGAAGTCATCGTGATCCTCGACGCCGATCTCGAGGAACGCACCGTCGGACCGTCCCTTGACCAGTACCTCACCCTCGTCCGTCAGGGCGGCGGTTCGGTCGAGAAGGTCGACGTGTGGGGTCGGCGCCGCCTGGCGTACGCCATCAACAAGAAGTCCGAAGGCATCTACGCGGTCCTCGACCTGTCGTGTGAGCCTGCGGTCGTACAGGAGCTCGACCGTCAGCTTGGCCTGAACGAGTCGGTGCTGCGGACTAAAGTCATCCGCCCCGACGCCCGCTGATAGGAGACGTTCATGGCAGGCGACACGATCATCACCCTCGTCGGCAACCTGGTCGACGACCCCGAGCTGCGGTTCACCCCGTCCGGCGCCGCGGTCTCCAACTTCCGGCTCGCCTCCACTCCGCGCACCTATGACCGGCAGAGCGGTGAGTGGAAGGACGGCGAGACGCTGTTCCTCACCTGCAACGTGTGGCGGCAGGCGGCGGAGAACGTCGCCGAGTCGCTGCAGCGCGGCATGCGCGTGGTGGTGCAGGGCCGGCTGAAGCAACGGTCGTACGAAACCCGCGAGGGCGAACGCCGTACGGTCTATGAGATCGAGGTCGACGAGGTGGGCCCGAGCCTGCGCAACGCGACCGCCAAGGTCACCAAGACGACCCGCTCGCAGGGCGGCTTCGGTGGCGACGACCCGTGGCAGACGCCGCAAGGCGGCGGTGGCGGCCGGGGCGGCCAGTCCGGCGGTGGTCAGTCGGGAGGCGGCGACCCGTGGGGCGGCGGCCAGGGCGGTCCAGCCCAGGGCGGCCAGCAGGGCGGGTCCTTCGACGAACCGCCGTTCTGACCGGACCTCCCGGCACCATGACCACCGAGACTCCGTATGTGTCCATCACTGACCATTCCCGCACTGTGCTGTGCCGGTCCCGACGAGTTCGGCTCGCCGGTCGGTCCCACCACCAGCGGGGCTTCTGAGGAGGAGCACCACGATGGCCAAACCACCTATTCGCAAGCCCAAGAAGAAGGTCTGTGTCTTCTGCAAGGAGAAGATCTCCTACGTCGACTACAAGGACACGACCCTGCTGCGCAAGTTCATCTCCGACCGCGGCAAGATCCGCGCCCGGCGGGTGACCGGCAACTGCACGCAGCACCAGCGTGACGTCGCGGTGGCGATCAAGAACTCCCGCGAGGTCGCCCTGCTGCCCTACACCAGCACCGCGCGCTGAGGGAGGCCGCTGACATGAAGCTCATCCTCACCCAGGAAGTGTCGGGTCTCGGCGCTCCCGGCGACATCGTCGAGGTCAAGGACGGCTACGGCCGCAACTACCTCATGCCGCGCGGGCTCGCCCTCAGGTGGACCCGGGGCGGCGAGAAGCAGGTCGCATCGATCCGCAAGGCACGCGAGGTACGCGAGATCCGCGATCTCGGCCAGGCCAAGACGGTCAAGGGCCAGATCGAGAGTCTCGACGTCAAGCTCACCGCGCGATCGGGCGGCAGTGGCCGGCTCTTCGGTTCCGTGACCGTCAGCGACATCGTGGCGGCGGTCAAGGACGCTGGTGGGCCCAACATCGACAAGCGGCGGATCGAGATCACGACGCCGATCAAGACACTCGGCAGCCACCAGGTGTCCGTACGCCTGCACGCGGAGCTCAGCGCGACCCTGTCGCTGGAGGTCGTCTCCGCCGCCTGACATAGGACAGCGGAGCCCAGCGCGCGGTCACTCCCAGGTGCCCCGCGTGTTCAGGTGGGGGAACGGTTGGTCGGGAACCGGCTGTCCGAGGAACTCACACAGCGGTCCCCAGCCCTGGTCGACGCGGTGGACGAGGAGCCGTTCGGGCGCGATGGTCGCTCGGACGGCGTCGTTGTGGCGCCGGAACGCGTCGATCACCTGCCTGCGGTCGTGTGGTTCGCCGCCGAGGCTGCGTTCGACGATGACCCGCCGCGCCATGTCGTTCCACGACCCGGTGGGATCGTCGGTCCACCCGAGCGCGACCGGGCGGTAGATCGTGCTGCTGTAGCTGTCGAACCACTGCGCCGGGTCCCGCACGGTCAGGAGGACCTTCGCCTCTGGGTAGGCGTCGGCGAGCTCGCGCCAGAAGGCGCAGCCGGGCCAGTCGAGTGTCGCGGTGTAGTCGGCGTAGATCCGCTGCCAGTCGAAGGCGGGATCGTCGGCCGCCTGGACGAAGAGTTCGGCCTGCTCCGGGTGCGCGAACACCTCACTCATGTGATGCGGGGTGTAGCCGAGGATGGCGAGTGCGGAGCGCAGGGACACGGTCCCGGTTCGCCCCCACCCTGCCCCGATGAGCTGAAGTGACATCACCGCAAGCATAGGCCGATCTTGCCGGGACGAGATCGCGAACACGGTGCCGCGCGCAGAGCGGCGCCTCCCTCGGTGCCGAAGACCGACTACGGGCAGGATGGGTTCGAGTGCTCGTGGGTCAAGGCGTGCTGACCGGGTCCGCCGCCTCATGGCTGGGTGCCGCCACACCGGAACGCCGGAGTTCGGCGATCTCGGAGCGAAGCGCGCGGACCTCCTCGAGAAGCACCCGGTCGCGTTCCTGTGCCGCGGCCTCCTGCTCGGCCTCCTCGACGGCCCGTTCGGCGGCGATCTCGGCCTCCATCGCGCTCACCACGACCGCGATGAAGAGATTGAGCACGGCGAAGCTCGAGATCAGGATGAAGACGACGAAGAAGATCCACGCCAGCGGTACCTCGGCCATCAGCTCGCGGGCGATGTCGGGCCACGCCTCGCCGGTCATCACCTGGAAGAGGGTGAAGAGCGTGGTGCCGAAGTCGCCGAAGTACGCAGGAACCACCTCGCCGAACAGCTTGGTCGCGATGACGGCCGCGACGTAGAGGATGAGGGCCAGCAGGGCGCCCGTGGACGCCATGCCCGGCATCGCCGCGAGGAGGCCGGACACCACCCGGCGCATCGAACTAACCTGGGAGATCAGCCGGAGCACGCGCAGGACCCGCAGAGCCCGGACGACGGCGAACGGCCCCGACGCCGGGATCAGGGCGATCGCGACCACGGTGATGTCGAAGATGCTCCACGGGTCGCGGAAGAACCGTCGGCCGTGTGCGTAGATCCGCAGCAGGATCTCCACCACGAAGAAGATCAACGCCGCGCGGTCGATCCAGTGCAGTGCGTCCCCGAGTTCGCGGAGCAGGCCGGGTGAGGTCTCGAGGCCGAGTGTCACGGCGTTGAGCACGATCACGGCAGTCACGCACTGCTGGAACCAGCGGTGTTCGACAAGGTTACGGACCTGTTCGCGTGCCACGTACGTACTCCCTCTTCGGTGTAGCCGGCGCAGGTGGGAGGGTAACGAACGGTCGCTACCATGTACGCAGTGTCATCAGGTCGATGCGTACCGTCTGCTGTGGTCACCTCGTCCACGTCCGGACGTGGGCCACCCCGGCTCGCGTAGTTTCCCGCGTGGCCGCGCCGCATCCTCGGTCGCCCACCCCTCTCAGGGGTTCCGCCCGTCCGCGATCCGTGCGTACGGTGGGCCGAGGCGTCGCGAAGCTGCGACCACCTTCACGGGCGGATCCGACCGACCCGCTGAAGGGAGCGTCGACGTGAGGCGACAGGGCACCGGACCGCGCCGCGTCATCGCTGCCGCCCTGGCCGTGATTCTCCTCCCTGGCATGACGGCCTGTGAGGCGACGGGGACGCAGCGGGACGCAGGTGGGTCGGCGCGCGAGAAGGCGGCACCGCGGACAAAGACCGTCTCGGCCACACCGACCCCTACCGACGCGCCTCGTCGCGATGAACGCGGTGGACGCGCTGGACGCGACCGCGGTATGCCGGTCCCGGACTCCGGATCCGCCGTCGACACGACCAGGCTCGCGGCCCAGCTTCAGCAGGCGCTCGACGAGCAGCGCTTCGGTGAGGGCATCGTCGACCTGACCCTGGACCGGCGGACGGCCATGCCCAATGTGGACGTGGCGGTCATCGAGCTCGACGCGTCCGGTCGGCCGAGCGCGGTGGCGAACGCGGTGATGAGCGCGGACCATCCGCACGGAGCGGTGGTGCCGATCGGCGAGAACCTCGGCACCACGAAGGTGCGCTGGCGGCGGTGGGACATCAACGCGTGGGAGGCCGGCAGGGCCGGGACGGAGGACGTCGTTCGCGGGCGCGAGGACGCCCCGCTGGAGTTCATGTCGCCGTATCCCGCGTCTGTCGTGAAACTGATGGTCGGCTTCGGCGTGCTGCGCGCGGTGGACCGCGGCCAGCTCTCGCTCGACGACCGGCTGTCCTACACGGGAACTCCGGAGAACTGCGCCGCGCGGGGGGAGAAGCTCACCCGCGACGTCCGCGACTGGTTCGACCGGATGATCACGGTGTCGGACAACGCCGCTACCTGCGTCCTGCTGGCAAGGCTGCACGACCTGGAGACGGTGGAGCCGCTCAACGCGACGTTCCGCCGGGTCGGCCTCACGACCCTTCAGGTCAGGGGCACCGATCCGGAGACCGGCGGCTGGTGGCTGGACATGAACATGTCCGCCCTCGACACCGCCCGCCTCCTGCTGGTGCTCTCCGGTGCTCCCGGCACGCTTTGGCGTACGCGCGAGGGCGCGGCCGTGACCGCAGACCTGCTGAGCCCGTCCTCCCGGGCGTTCTTCACCAGGACGCTCGGGCAGCAGGGCCTGAACCATGCGCTGTCGACCAGCAACTGGTGCGGACGGGAGTACCCGGCCAGCGGGATACCGCAGCGGGTGCCTGAGCGGTGGATCCGGCGTACGGACGGCACCGTCACGGTGGACGGCCGTGCCTATCGGCAGGACGTACGCCCGTGCAACCGGCGGGCGGAGGTGACCTTCGCGCACAAGACCGGCCTGTCGATGGAGGCGGCTGCCGACGTGGGGATCGTGCGGTCGCTGCCGGGAGCGCCTGAGCGGCACTACATCGTGGCCGTGTTCACGAACCTCGGCCAGCGCTTCACCGACGCGGACAAGCCGGCGGATCCGCCGGGCACCTATCCGGTCGCCTACACCGAGAAGATCGCCAAACTGGGCCACCGCATCGACACGATCATGATCGAGCGGCACGCGAGCCACTAGCGTCCGCAGGACGCCGATGTCGCGGCGGCGTCCGGGAGTGCCGCGCTCTCCGGCTGTGGGGACGCCGGCCGCGCTCTCCGGCTCTGGGGACGCCGGCCGCGCTGATCGGCGGTGACGGGTAGCGGGAGCGCACTGCGCGGACACAGGAGTGCACTGTCGGCGTACCAAGATCACATCCGGGTTGCGAATGCCCGGCCAGGTGTGGAAATTTCCTTCAGCCGTGTGTCACCTTTGGACAGCCGTAGCCGTAAGAGGTCTGTCCAGTGGCCTGAACATGCGCGTCGAACCAGTCGCACCAGTCACTCAAGTCCCACCAGTCGGGTGAAGGTTCGCCACAGCGCGGATTCAGGTCGTTCGGACAGGCTTCGTGCTGCTGGACCCCGCTCCGCCTCGAGCAACTCGATCCGGATCCTGTGAAGGAGATTCCTCACGATGCGTGTGCACTCCCGCGCGAGCAGGCTGCTGCTGCCGGCGGCCGCCGCCATGGCCGTGACGGCGGCTCCGCTACTGCCAGCGGCCGCGGTCGAACCCGACGCCTCGTCGCCGGCCGCTCGTGCGCTGGCCGCTCGTGCCCTGGCCGCGGGCGCGCCGGCACCCGGCGCACCAGGTGTCGGCGACAAGGTGTACCCGAACCTCGGCAACGGCGGTTACGACGTCTCGAAGTACCTCGTGGACTTCGACTACTCCGAGCAGGACCAGACCGTCGATGCCCAGGTCGTCCTCACGGCCCGGGCGACCCAGGAGCTGTCGAGGTTCAACCTCGACGCCGTGGGCCTCACCATCAACGCCGTCGAGGTCAACGGCAGGCCGGCGACCTTCGCGCAGGACGGCGAGGAACTGGTCATCACCCCCGCCTCGGCACTCGGCAAGGGCAAGACATTCGTCGTCAAGGTGAGCTACGGCGCCGACCCGCGCACGCCGGTTCCCAACCAGGGCTGGGTTCCGACCGAGCGCGGCTTCGCCTTGGCGCCCCAGCCGGCGGGCGCGCACGCGGTGCTGCCGAGTAACGACCACCCGTCGGACAAGGCCCACTTCGCGTTCCGGATCACGGTGCCGGAGGGGACGACGGCGGTGGCGAACGGCACCAAGGTCGCCGAGTCGACCAAGGACGGCCGGACGACCGTGGCGTACGTCTCCCGCGATCCGATCGCGACCGAACTCCTCCAGATCGCCGTCGGTGGCTACGAGATCGTCGACCGTGGCGCCGACACCGGCGTCCACCTGCGAGACGTCGTGCCGGTCGAGAAGGTGTCGACGCTCGAGCCCGCACTCTCCTTGACGCCGGGACACCTCAACTGGATTCGGCCCTACCTCGGCGACTTCCCGCTGGAGGCGTACGGCCTGCTGCCGGCCGACACCGACGACCCCGAGGCGTTCGACTTCACCGGTCTGGAGACGCAGACCCTCACGCTCTACAAGCCGGCGTTCCTCACCCAGGAGGAGAAGAACATCGGCTCGCACATGATGCACGAGATGGTGCACAACTGGTGGGGCAACAGCGTGTCACCGGCGTCGTGGTCGGACCTGTGGATCAACGAGGGGCACGCCGACTACTACGGCCTGCTCTACCGGTACGAACGCGGTTGGCCGGACGCGCGCGGCTTCACGACGATGGAGCAGCGGATGAAGTACACCTACAGCCAGGGCGACATCTGGCGGGTCGAGTCAGGTCCGGTGGCAGACCCGAACGCCGCGAACCTGTTCGACAACCAGCGCTACACCGGCGGTGTCCTCGTTCTCTACGCCCTGCGGGAGAAGGTGGGTCCGGAGCCGTTCGCGCAGATCGAGGACGCGATCCTCGCGAAGTACCGCAATGGCAACGTGAGCACCGCGCAGTTCGTCGCCATGGCAGCCGACGTGTCCGGTGACCCGTCGGTCAAGCCGTTCCTCGAGGAGTGGCTCTACGGCACGAAGACGCCGCCGATGCCGAAGCACCCCGACTGGCCCGTCGACCCGGTCCCGACCGGGCCGGTGGCAAAGAGCACGCTCCAGACCGACCGCCTCGGGATCAAGTAGGAACGAATGGAGCAGTCGACCATGCGGGACCAGCGAAGAGCCCGGCATCTCAGGATCACACTCATGGCACCTCTGCTGGTAGGGGCGATGGCAGTCCCCGCATGGGCCGGCGGTCCGACACCGGCCGATGCCGGTGGCCCGGCGGGGGGTCTCGCGTCGCCAGAAGCGAGACGACCGGTTGAGTCCGCTCGGCTCTCCGCCGAACTCAGGAAGGCCGTCGACGACCAGCGGTTCGCCGACGGTCTCGTCGACCTCTTGCCACCGGCGACCTCACCGGCCGATCTGCTCCGCGAGGACATCGGTGGCGGGCCGTGGCCGATGCGGCCGAACGACGCGAGCGTCCCCAACACCCGCACGCCGAACGTCGACGCGGCGGTGATCGAGCTCGACGGCTCCGGTCGGCCGAGCGCGGTGGCGAACGTCCTGCTGAGCAAGGACTACCCGCACGGCGTGGTCGTGCCGGTCGACGAGGATCTCGGGACCACCCAGGTCCGCTGGCGGCGCTGGAACACCGAGGAGTGGGACGCCGGTTCGGCCGGATCGGAGGACGTCGTTCCCGGCCGGGAGCACGCCCCGCTGGAGATGATGTCGCCCTACCCGGCGTCGGTGCTGAAGCTGATGGTGGGCTTCGGAATCCTCCAGCAGGTCGACGAGGGTGTGCTCGGGCTCGACGACGATCTGGCGTACGCACCGGCCAACACCAGCTGTGGCGAGCCGGGCACGATGACGATCGCCGAGTGGTTCGAGCTGATGATCACGGTGTCGGACAACCGCGCGACCTGTGCGTTGCTCAAGAAGCTGCACGACCTGGGCGAGGTGGACCCGCTCAACGCGACGTTCGCCGACCTGGGGCTCGGGACCCTGCAGGTGCGGGGCTCCAACCCCGCGACCGGCGGTACCTGGCTCGGCATGAACATGTCCGCGCTCGACACCGCCCGCCTCCTGCTGGTCGTCTCCGGGGCATCGGGCGAACTCTGGCGTACGCCTGCCGGCGATCCGGTGACCGCCGACCTGTTGAGCGCGTCCTCGCGCGAGTTCTTCACGGGACACCTGGCTGACCAGGGCCTCAACCAGGCACTCTCCACGACCAACTGGTGCGGTCGGGACTACCCGGCCGCGGGCATCCCGCAGCGGGTGCCGGACCGTTGGATCGATCCGGACGACGGCACGGTGACCGTCGCCGGGCGGGTCTTCGGCCAGGACGTACGACCGTGCAACGAGACCGCCGAGGTGGAGTTCGCCCACAAGACCGGCCTGACCAACCAGGCGGGCGGTGACGCGGGCATCGTCCGCTCCCTGCCGGGCGCGGGTGCGCGGCAGCGGTCGTACATCGTCGTGGTCTACACCAACCTCGGGCTGCGGTTCGCCGACGCTCACAAGCCGGCCGACCCGCCGGGCATCCACCCGGTCTCCTACACCGAGAAGATCGCCACGCTCGGTCGCGACATCGACCTCATCATGGCGCGCCGAGGGTAAATGACCACGCTGAGCAGGTGCGGGGAACCCGGGCCAGGCGTGGATGGCTTGCGGGACAGCACCCGCCTGCTCAGCGTGGTCATTCGCCGGCCGAAGCTCTCGGTCTCCGACCCCGCCGACCGGCCGGTGATCAGGAAACGGTGCGCCGACTCGGCTCAGTCCTCATGCTTACCGTGCCGCGTGCTCACCGCGCCGGCGGCGGCGCCGGTGACGAGCCAGGCGCCGCTGCGCTCGCGGAGCATGAGCGTCACCAGGCGCGCCACCATGAACCCGCCGAACGCCCACCAGAGCGCGACCAGCCCGCCGTCGAGACCGAGCACCAGTCCGGCAAGTGGCAGGAACGCGACGAGCGTCCAGAGTCCCGCGTACGCCAGATAGCGCCCGTCGCCCGCACCGATCAGCACACCGTCGAGCACGAAGACGATGCCGGCGAGTGGTTCGAACACCGCGAACACGAGGATCACGTCGGCCAGCAGGGCCTGCACCTGCGGGTCGGCGGTGAAGAGGGGGATGTAGAGCGGCCGGGCCAGCACCAGGACGAGCCCGAAGACCAGGCCGGCGGCGACGCCCCATTCGATCATCCGCCGGGTCGCCGCCCGGGTACCGGCGACGTCGGAGCCGCCGAGATAGCGCCCCACGATGGCCTGGCCGGCGATGGCCAGCGCGTCCAGGGCTAGCGCGAGAGTTGTCCACAGGGTGAAGGCGACCTGGTGGGCGGCGAGCGCGGTGTCCCCGACTTCGGTGGCGACGTAGGTCGTCACGAGAATCGCGGCGCGCAGGGTGAGGGTGCGTACGAGCAGCGGGACCCCGCCGTGAGCGGACTCGCGGATTCCGCCCAGGTGGGGACGCAGCGAGACGCCGTGCCGGCGGGCGCCCCGGACGACGACCACCACGAGCGCCACGGCGCCACCGGTCTGCGCGACCACGGTGCCCCACGCCGAGCCACCGATCCCCCAGCCGAAGCCGTAGACGAAGAGCACGTTGAGGACGACGTTGGCGCCGTACGCCGCGCCCGCTATCCACAGGGGCGTCCGGGTGTCCTGGAGGCCACGGAGTACGCCGGTGCCGGCGAAGGTCAGGAGCAGCGCCGGCATGCCGAGGACACCGATCCGCAGGTAGGTGACGGCGTACTCCTGCACCGCCGCCGACGGGTCGAACGCCCCCACCGCGGCGGGTGCGGCGGCCACGCCCACCAGGGCGAGGGCAACACCGAGTCCGAGCGCGAGCCAGAGCCCGTCGATGCCGCCGGCGATCGCGGCTCGCCGGTCGCCCGCCCCCAGCCGCCGCGCGACCGTCGCGGTGGTGGCGTACGCAAGGAAGATGAAGAGCGTCGCCAACGTCTGGAGGGCGGTGCCGGCCAGGCCCAGCGCCGCGAGCTGCGGGGTGCCGAGGTGGCCGACGATGGCTGAGTCGGCGAGAAGGTAGAGGGGTTCGGCGACGAGGGCGCCGAAGGCCGGGACGGCGAGCCGGAGGATCTCGGGGTCGTGCGGGTTCCGCAGCGCGCGCCGGAGGCGTGATGACACAGGCGGTGACTCCTCGGACAGCAGAGTGGGACTTCTCAGGAACCAGGGCGTCCACAGCGACCCCCGATGGACGGGCATCCGAGCGGCGACGGCGGCGCGCGGAAATTGCCCACCACATAGTTTCTATCCACAGCGTGGGGACGTCGAATGCGCAGGCGATCCGGCTGATCGACACCGCAACCGGCCGCCATCCACAGGGAAGTCCCCAGGCTGTGCACAGCGAATCCCCAGGTTCTGCACCATTCCACGGGAGTCGTCCACAGCTGCTGTGGACGACGAGCTTCGTGGTGGGCGGTGTTCCCGCGTACTGTCGTGCTCCACGTCGCACAGCGGCGTTCGCCCTGCTCACACCCCCGATTCGAGCTCCGCCGGCAGTTGTCGGTGCCTTGCGATAGGACAGATCTCGCATGCCGGTGGAAGCTGGTCGCCCACCACCTCGGGGGCGTGACAGGGTCGCGACGTCCGCTTCGTGTGGAGTTCGTCGGTGCACACCGAGCCTGGGGGAAGGACTACACCTGCTGTGAGCGTGAGTGAGCTACCTGGACCGCGATCGGCCGCGCCTGGTGGCATGCCGGACCGCATCCCGCCGCAGGATGTCACCGCGGAGCAGTGCGTTCTCGGCAGCATGCTCCTGTCGAAGGACGCGATCGCCGACGTGATCGAAGCGGTCCGGGGCACGGACTTCTACAAGCCGGCGCACGAGACGGTCTACGAAGCGATCCTCGATCTGTACGGCCGGGGTGAGCCGGCCGACGCGGTGACGGTGTCGGCGGAGCTTCAGCGCAGCGGCGAGCTCGGCCGGATCGGCGGAGCGCCCTACCTCCACACCCTGATCGCCTCCGTACCCTCCGCCGCCAACGCCGGCTACTACGCCGCGATCGTGCGGGAGAAGGCGATCCTGCGGAGGCTGGTGGAGGCCGGCACCAAGGTCACCCAGCTCGGCTATGCCGGCGACGGTGACGTCGACGACGTGGTCGACCGCGCCCAGGCCGAGGTCTACGGCGTCACCGACAAGCGCGGCAGCGAGGACTACCGCCCGCTCAGCGAGATCATGGAGGCGACCCTCGACGAGATCGAGGCGATCGGCTCCCGCGGCGGGCAGATGATCGGGGTGCCGACCGGCTTCGCCGACATGGACAGCCTCACCAACGGCCTCCACCCCGGTCAGCTGATAGTGGTGGCTGCAAGACCTGGCGTGGGCAAAAGTATCCTCGCTCTCAACCTTGCGCGGTCGGCGTCGATCCAGAACGATCTCGCGTCGGTGATCTTCTCGCTGGAGATGAGCCGGACAGAGATCACCATGCGTCTGTTGTCGGCCGAGGCACGGGTTCCCCTGCAGCACATGCGGCAGGGCTCGATGAGCGACGACGACTGGGCACGTCTCGCCCGCAAGATGGGCGAAGTGTCCGGCGCACCGTTGTTCATCGACGACTCGCCCAACATGACGCTCATGGAGATCCGCGCCAAGTGCCGACGCCTACGGCAGCGACACGATCTAAAGCTCGTCATCATCGACTACCTGCAGCTCATGACGTCGGGCAAACGGGTGGAGAGCCGGCAGGTCGAGGTGTCGGAGTTCTCGCGTAACCTCAAGCTACTCGCGAAGGAGCTCGAGGTCCCGGTCGTCGCCGTCGCCCAGCTCAACCGTGGTCCAGAGCAGCGCACCGACAAGCGCCCCATGCTCTCCGACCTTCGCGAGTCCGGATGCCTGACCGCCGACACACGGCTGTTGCGCGCCGACACCGGTGCGGAGGTCTCACTCGGTGAGCTACTGGCCTCGGGTGCGCGGGACGTGCCGGTGTGGTCCCTCGACGACCGCCTCAAGTTGGTGCCGCGCACCATGACGCACGTCTTCCCCAGCGGCGTCAAGGAGGTGTTCCGGCTGCGTCTGGCGTCCGGAAGGGAGATCACCGCCACCGCCAACCATCCGTTCCTCACCTACGACGGATGGCGACCGCTCGGGGAGCTTTCGGAGGGCACTCGGATCGGGGTCGCCCGCCATGTTCCACCACCATTGGGCATCGAGTCGTGGGATCCCGACGAGGTGGTGATGCTGGCGCACCTGCTGGGGGACGGTTCGTTCGTACGCCGGCAACCGATCCGCTACGCGAGCATCGACGAGGCCAACCTCACGGCCGTCACGGAGGCGGCAGCGCGCCGCTTCGGGATTACGGCCGTCCGGGACGACTACCCGGCCGCGCGGGTGACGACGCTCCGGCTTCCGGCGCCGTACCGGCTCACGCACGGGCGCCGCAATCCGATTGCCGCCTGGTTGGACGAGTTGGGGCTCTTCGGGCTGCGGTCGCACGAGAAGTTCATCCCTGCCGGCGTGTTCTCCCTCCCGAAGACGCAGGTCGCGCTCTTCCTCCGGCACCTCTGGGCCACCGACGGCTGCGTCCACCGGGACCGCCGAGGGAACGTACGTGTCTACTACGCCTCGACGAGTCGGCGCCTGGCCGACGACGTTGCCCGTCTCCTGCTGCGGTTCAACGTGTTCACTCGGGTGAAGGCGGTGAAGAAGTCGGGATATCGGGACTCGTACCATGTGCACGTCGTCGGAGCGGAGAACCAGGTCCGGTTCCTCGAGGACGTGAGAGTGCATGGGGCCCGAGGTCTCGTGGCGGAGGAGATACTTCCAGGCCTCCGGGCGGTGACAGGCAATCCCAATCTCGACACCGTGCCTCGCGAGGTATGGGAACGCGTTCGGGCAGTTCTCACCGAGAAGCAACTGACTCACCGGCAGTTCGCCGCAGCCATGGGAACACAGTTCTGCGGATCAACGCTCTGGAAGCATGCACCGAGTCGAAGCCGGCTGGGCCGGATCGCTAGCGTCCTCGACAGTGCTGACCTGGAGACATTGGCGACCAATGACGTCTATTGGGATTCGGTGACCTCCGTCGAATCGCTGGGCGAGCAGGATGTCTATGACGCGACGGTGTTGGGCACGCACAACTTCGTCGCCGAAGGAATTGCCGTCCATAACAGCATCGAGCAGGATGCCGACATGGTGATTCTCCTGCATCGCGAGGATGCGTACGAAAGGGAGTCGTCGCGGCCGGGTGAGGCGGACTTCATCGTCGCCAAACACCGTAACGGGCCGACAGCCAACCTCACCGTCGCATTTCAGGGTCACTACCAACGTTTTGTCGACATGGCCCAGGGATAAAACTCGCGGATTGCGTCGGCGTCACTTCTCCTGGAGAACGGACAGGACGTTGCCGGCCGGGTCCTTGAACCATGCGATATCCGGCCCGTGGCCGCGCATGACGCCCTTCTCGTCGGTCTTGATTCGCTCGTACCGTTCGAACTCGACGCCACGCCGCCTGAGTTCGTCGACGGCGACGTCGATGTCGTCGACCGGGAAGTTGAGGATTGTGAACGTCGCCGGCGTGTGGTCGCGTTTCGGATAGACGAAGATCTCGGCTCCACCCGCGATGTGCAATGTGAGCATCCCGTGCTCCTCGGACACGTCCAGCCCGAGCGTGTCGCCGTAGAACTTCTTGGCGGCCGGGATGTCGTTGACCGCAAACCCGCTGAATGCCCTGGCGTCCTTGAACATCTGGCGTCCCCCCTTTTGCAGTGACGGCGGCAATCGCGCGACGACGTGGACGAGTGGTCGCCACAGTGATCCCGCTGTCCACGCTACCGCCGGGACAGGACCATGCACTTCACAGCCGACCCAAAGCTCGGCAAGTCGGGCAGTTGGCGCCTACGTGGGGAAGGCCTCGGAGGTGGCGGAGGCGTCGGCGGCAGGAGGGGTCTCGGCGGCGGGGGAGGTCTCGGCTGATCCGCGCCGTGGTTTGGCGTTGCGCAGCCGGATGCCGCTGAAGCTCAGGGTGCTGGCGATCACCTCGTCCCAGAACTCCCAGAGGTTGTCGAGCAGCCGGAGCTGGATCCCGGCCGCCTGGTGGAGGGACAGGAGATCCCGCACCGGCTCCGGCGGGCCCAGCGGCTCGACCGGCTCCGTGGCGACGACCGCGTGTGGCTCCGCCCCGCCAATGGGGGCGAACGGTGCGGCGGGCAGGCGGTAGGCGTACAACGCGACGCTCTGAATTCGCTCGAGCCAGCCGTACTCGATCGCGTGCACCCGGGCCCCGCATCCCGCCCCGATGATCCGGTCACGGTCCGCCGCCGTCGTGTTCGGACCGACCCATGCCATCGCCCGCGGGCAGTCGCGAGGGAACCAGTAGTCCTGTGCGCGCCCGGCGTCGACCGCCCATACGTACGCCTCCTCCTGGCTGGAGGTGGGCGCGACGTGGGGGACGAACCTCGTGATCGCGGGATCCTCGGAAAAGTGCAGCACTTCTCCGTACTTCGGTCGCATCCTGATGTTCTATCGTCGAACGACCCTGGCCGGCCAGGCCAATTCCGCGCGCACGAGAGGTGAGGTGTCGAGGGTGACGACGTGGGATGCGGACCGGATTCTCGCCGAGTCGGCGAAGTGGCACTGGATACCGCCGGGCGCGACGGAGGTGGAGACGGACCAGATCCACCTGTATGTCAATGCAGGAGCCGCGACCCTCATCCGCGCCGACCCCGACCCCGACCCTGCCGCTGACCCTGCCGCTGACCCCGACCCTGCCGCCAGCCAGGGCGCGGGCACCGGAACGGCTGCGGAACTCGCTCCCGAAGGTGCCGGCGCCGACAGTACGCCGGACACCGAGGACGCCACTCGCCGGCTGATCATGAAGGTCGCCGACCTGGCCCGCCGCCACGGCGCCGACCGGGTGATGTGGGGGGTCGGCCCCGACCCGCGGCCCGCGAACCTGCTCGACGTCCTTCAGGCACTGGGCGGTGAGGTGACCGTGACGCTGGACGTCTGTGCGTACGACCTCACCACCGGCCTGCCGACCATTCCGGTGCCGGAGGGCGTGACCGCGGGGCCGGTCGCCACCCGCGAGGACACGGGCGCCGCCATGCGGGTGGGCGCGATGGTCTGGGGCGGTGACGAGCCGACGGACGCCGAGATCGACAAGCAGTACGACAATCTCGGCGACGAGCCCGGACTCTTCCTCGCCCGACATGCCGATGAGCCTGCCGGAAGTGGCGGCTACACCCTCGCCGGTCCCGTGGCCCGGCTGTGGGGTGCCGGCGTCCTACCGGCGTTGCGGGGCAACGGTGCCTATCGCGCGCTGGTTGCCGCGCGGCTGCGCGACGCCGTGGCGCGCGGCGTGACCCTGGCGCTCGTCCACGCCAACGTGGGTACGTCGGCGCCGATCCTGCGGCGACTGGGGTTCACGGTCTACGGCCAGCGTCAGATCGTCACCTTGCTCATCCGGTAGGTCGCCCGGGGCCGCGAATGACCACGCTGAGCATGCCTGTGTTACCTGGACCAGGCATGGACGCCTCGGCAAAGTCCACAGGCCTAGCTAGCGTGGGCTTTTGCGCTCGGCTTCCTCGGGCGGTCTGTCTGGTTGGGCGGCATGTTTGGTTGGTCGGTCGATCGGCCCGGTCGGTCTGCCAGGTTGCCCAGGGTCGGTCTGCCTGGTTGCCCCGGGTCGGTCCCGGTCGATCTGGCTCATCACCCTGGTCGTCGAACAGGCTCCCGCTCACAACCCTGGCCGTGCAGGTTACTTGCCTGGCCGGCCAGGCAAGTGCTCCTCGCCGAGGCGTCGATGCCCTGCCCGGGGTGTTGGGGCATGCTCAGCGTGGTCATTTGCAAGGAGCTGGCGGGCGGCGTCGCACCTTCAGAGCAGTCGGCTTCGAAGTCACCGGAGTCGGGAGCTCAGCGGGCGACGAAGGCGAGCGGGTCGTCGGCGTCGACGATCTCCTTGCCCAGCGGGAACAGCGAGACCGGCACCAGTTTGAAGTTGGCCAGTCCGAGCGGGATCCCGATGATCGTGAGGCACTGTGCGATGCCGGTAACGATGTGGGCGAGCGCGAGCCACCACCCGGCGAGAACGACCCAGATCACGTTGCCCAGCAGGGACGGCGCGCCCGCGTCGCGTCGGTCGACCAGGCGCCGCCCGAACGGCCAGAACGCGAAGTTGGCCATCCGGAACGACGCGACACCGAAGGGGATCGTGATGATCAGCAGGCACAGGACCACCCCGGCCACGGCGTAGCCGAGGGCGAGCCACAAGCCGCCGAAGATCAACCAGATCACGTTCAGAAGGAGCCGCACTCCTTCATTGTCGCGCACGCATCGAGCCTCGGTGGGCGGTCCGGATGTCGAAAACTCCTCTTGAGGCGTACCAGTTAGACCAGATAACGTCTACAAGGTCCAGGTGGTCCAGCCGGCGACGGTGAACACGACGAAGGAGCCCACCCGCGTGCGCGTACATCCCACCGTGTTCGCCGACCCGTCCGCACTCGGCGAGACGCTGGCGGTCAGGATCGCCGACGGGCTCGAGGCGGCGACGAGGGCCGGTCGGCGTTACGTCCTCGGCTGCCCCGGCGGGAGGAGCCCGATGACGACCTACACCGCACTCGCCGGCCTGGTCCGCCAGCGCCAGCTTGACGTGTCCGGGCTCGTGATCGCGATGATGGACGACTACGTCGAGCCCGCATCGACGCAGCGCGCCGGCTTCGCCCACGTCCCGGACGACCTGCCGCACAGCTGTCGCCGGTTCGGCCGCGAGGTCATCGCCGAACCGCTCTCGACCGCCGCCGGTCCCGGCCGGGCCATCCCCGCCGACCAGCTGTGGATGCCCGATCCCGCCGACCCGGAGGACTACGACCAGAAGCTCGCGGCCGTCGGCGGGATCGACCTCTTCATCCTCGCCACCGGTGCGACGGACGGGCACGTGGCGTTCAACCCGCCGGGTACGCCAGCCGGCTCGGTCAGCCGGGTCGTCACCCTCGCGGACAGCACGCGCCGGGACAACCTCGTGACGTTCCCGCACCTCCGCTCGCTCGACCGGGTCCCCGAACACGGCGTCACGGTGGGCATCGACACGATCCGGCGCCATTCGAAGAGTGCCGTCATGCTCGTCCACGGCACCGACAAGTCCGAGGCCGCCGCGAGGCTCACCACCGCCGATCGGTACGACCCCGACTGGCCGGCCACCGTGATCACCGAGTGCCAGAAGCCTGCGCTGTACGTCGACAAGGCCGCCCAGTCCGGTCCACCACACGCCACGAGGTTCTGACCAGCCTCTGGCCGCAGAATCCGCCCCCAGTCCACCGCTTTCGAAGACAGTCCACCGCTTTCGAAGACAGTCCACCGCTTTCGAAGACAGTCCACCGCTTTCGAAGATCGTTCCGTACGCAGGCGAAGGAGAAGTCATGGCCCGGATCAAGCTCGCCTACCTCGGCGGAGGTTCGACGCGTGCGGCCGGCACGATGGCGTCGTTCGTCCATCACGGCGCGGAGTTCGACGGATCCGAGGTCGTGCTCATCGACCTCGATGCCGAACGCCTCGCCCTGATCAAGGAACTGGCCGTACGCATGGCGAAGCATGCCGGCCTCGACCTCACGATCACCGCGACGACGAACCGCAGGGAAGGGTTGCGCGACGTCGACGCCGTGTTGTCCAGCTTCCGGCCCGGTGGCTTCGAGGCCCGCGCCCTCGACGAACGCATCCCGCTCAAGCACGGCGTGATCGGCCAGGAGACGCAGGGTCCGGGCGGGTTCTTCATGGCCCTGCGTTCGATCGCGGTCATGCAGGCGGTGGCGGACGATCTCGCGGCGGTCGCGCCGAACGCCCGGATCTTCAACTACACCAACCCGGTCAACATCGTGGCGCAGGCGATGACGAGCTACACCGACATCCCGATCGTCTCGCTGTGCGAGGGGCCGATCATCTTCCCGCGCGGGGTCGCGGAGGCCGGCGGTCTCGATCCCGACAAGCTGCAGGCGACGATGGTCGGCATCAACCACAACTGTTGGAGCACCACCCACACCTACGACGGGCAGGACTTCATCGCCGTCCTGCGCGAGGCGTACGACGGGCGCCGCGACGACCCGAGCATGTCGGAGGGGTCCCACCAGCTGATCCGGCTCGCGCTGGCGATGGAGTCGGTTCCGTCGTACTACTTCCTCAACTACTACTTCCGTGACGAGGTTCTGCGGCACCTGCGCGGCAAGGCGACCACCCGGGCGGAGGACATCATGGCCGAGGTCCCGGGCTACTGGGCGCACTACACCGAGCAGGCGAAGTCCGACGCGCCGGTGCTCGACCCGCGGCGGTCACGCGGTGGTATTCACGAGTTGGAGCTCGCGATCGACGCGATGAACGCCTTCTACAACGACACCGGCGAGGTGCTGCCGGTCAACCTGCCGAACACCGGTTGGGCGCTGCCCGGATTCGACGACGACGTGGTGGTCGAGGTGTCGACGAAGGTGGACGCGAGCGGGTTCACGCCGCTGCCGCAGAAGCCGCTGCCGCATGCCGTGCGCGGGCTCGTGCAGGCGCTGGCCGAGCACCAGGTGCTCGCGGCGAAGGCCGGTTGGGAGGGGTCCGCGGCAGACGGGGTCCGTGCGCTGGCCGCCCATCCGTTGGTGCCGACGCTGCCCGTCGCCGAGGAGCTGTACGCCGAGATGGCCGCCGCCCACGCCGCCCACCTGCCGGCCCGGCTGCAGGCCTAGGGAGAGCGCGGTTGCCCCACCGTGATCCCACCAGACACCCCCCGCCGTTCGTCTAAGGTGCTGGCCTGATGACCCCCCTCTACCTCGGCGTCGACGCCGGCAACAGCAAGACCGTGGCCCTGCTCTGCACCGCGGCCGGGGAGGTCGTGGGCAACGGGCGGTCCGGCAACGGCGACATCTACGGCGCGTCCTCCGAGCGCGCCGCGGTCGAGGCCGTGATCGCCGCCGTCAAGGAGGCCTTGGCAGGCGCGCAACCGGACGGCATCGGTGGCGCGGCATTCCGGTTGGCCGGCGTCGACTGGCCGGAGGACCATGCGTTCTGGGTCGACGCGCTCGCGGCGGAGTTGCCGGACGTCGCGGCGTTGCGGGCGTACGACCGGTGTTCGATCTCGAACGACGGGTTCGCGGCGATCCGCTGCGGCGAACCGAGCGGGAACGGCGTGGCGGTGATCGGCGGCACCGGCTCGGCGGTGGCGGGACGTGGGCCGGCCGGTGCCGAGTGGAGCATGAGCTTCTGGATCCAGGACGCCCACGGTGCGTCGGGACTGGTGGCCGGCGCGCTGCGGGCGGTCTACCGGGCTGAGCTGGGTCTCGGGCCGAAGACGGCGCTGACGAAGCGGCTGTTGGCCCATTTCGGGTACGCCGACGCCGAGGAGATGCTGCACCAGTTCACCCGCCGGGGCGGCCGGCCGTCGCGGCCGTGGCACACCGCCGCCCGGGAGATGGCGGGGGCGGCGGCGGACGGCGACGCTGAGGCCCTGCGGATCCTGCGCGAACACGGGGAGCACCTGGCCGACTATGCACGGGTGACGGCGGCGAGAGTCGGTTTCGACGTCGCGAGCGAGGAGGTGCCGGTCGTCCTCGCCGGCTCGGTGATCGATGCCGACGGGTCACCGGTGCGGGCCGCCGTGTTGGCCGCCCTGCCCGAACGCTTCGCCAGTGCCCGACCACGGCTCGCGACCCTGCCGCCCGTCGCGGGCGCCGCCCTCGACGCGCTGGCCGAGGCCGGCGTGGAGGTGACCGCGGAGGTCATCGCCCGGCTGCGGGCGTCCATGCCGCCGCCGGCGTTCATCCAGACCTGAGCACGGATGCTGACGTGGACGTGAGCGGGCGCCGGCTTGGTACCGTCCACGCTGTGAGTACCCAGGTGGGGACCGGGACCGGCGCGGGGCGCGCCGCGATGCCCGACCCGGCCCTCGACCCGCCTGCCCCGCTGGACTCCGACATGGCACAGGTGCCGGGGCCAGCCGCGCAGCTCGCCTACACCGAACTGGCCGACGGCCTCCGCCGCGGCATCTATCCGGAGGGCTCCCGCCTCCCAGGCGAGCGGGACCTCGCCGCGCGGCTCGGTGTCAGTCGTACGACATTGCGCCAGGCACTCGGCCGCCTCGCCGCCGAAGGCCAGCTGACGCGGGCGTCCCAGCGCGGGTGGTTCGTGGCGCGCCGGGTCGTCGGCGAGCCACCCAGCATCCTGCAGAGCTTCAGCGAGATGGCGCGCGCCCGGGGACTCGAGCCAAGCTCGCACATCCTCGCCCAGGAGGTACGCCCGGCGACGTTCGAGGAGGCGGAACGTCTCCGGATCACCCCGTCGTCCCGGGTCCTCGAGGTGCGGCGGGTCCGCGGCATGGACGCCGTACCCGTCTGCCTCGACACCACGGTCCTGGTCGCCACCCGCGCCGAAGCGCTGGTCGACGCAGACCTGGAGGACCGTTCGCTCTACGACGCGCTCGCCGACCTGTGCGGTGTGGTCGTGGCGCGCAGCTCCTACGCCGTGCAGGCCGCTGCGGCGGATCGCGAGGCCGCCCACCTGCTCGACATCGACGAAGGCAGTCCGGTGCTCGTCGGGCAGGAGACCACCTACGACGCGGCCGAGGTGCCGGTGCTGACCAGCCGGACGACCTACCGCGGCGATGCGTACCGCTTCCAGGCCGACCTCTACCGCCCGCTGTCCTGACCGGCCGCTCAGAACTGTCCTGACCGGTCGTACGGAAGGAGTCTTCGCGTGGAGCACCTTGGCGCGTACACCGATCTCGTCCACGCGGCCGCCCGGCACCAGGGGGAGCGCCCGCCCGTCAAGCCTGGCCCGGATCTCCGGAACGCGATCGGCGACGTCCTCGGCTTCGGTGCGCTGCCGGCGGTCCCGACCGACGTACGCACCGATCGCACCTGGTCCCGCGACGGAGTTGCCGTCGAGGAGGTCTCGTGGTCGGTGGGCTACGGCCCGCGGACGCAGGCATGGGTGCTCAGACCGGCCGGCGCCACCGGGCCGCTGCCCGGCGTTGTCGCGCTGCACAGTCACGATGGCGTCAAGGCGTACGGCAAGGAGAAGATCGCCGACGGTCCCGACGAGTCCGTCGCGGAGACGGTCGCGCGGATGCGGGACCAGGCCTACGGTGGGCGCGCGTACGCGAACGCACTGGCGCGCGGGGGTTTCGTCGTCGTCGTGCCCGATGCCTTCTGTTGGAGTAGCCGGCGGTTTCCGTTGGAGACGATGCCCGAACGCATCCGCCTGTTGGGCGCGCAGTCGGCGGCCGCGGCGGGTGACGGTCCGGACGAGGCGTACGAACGCAGTGCCCGGCTGCACGAGGACCTGGTGGCGAAGTACTGCAGCGTCCTGGGGACCACGCTGGCCGGTGTCGTGGCGTACGAAGACCGGGTGGCGGTCGCCTATCTGCGGTCCCGGCCAGACGTCGCCGGGGAGGGCGTCGGGTGTGTCGGCCTGTCCGGCGGCGGATGCCGCTCGGCGCTGCTCCAGGCGACCTGCGACGACATCGGCGCCGCCGTGGTCGTCGGCATGATGAGTACGCACGCCGCCTTGCTGGACCGGCTGGTCGACAACCACACGTGGATGTTCTTCCCGCCCGGCCTGGCCCGACTGTGCGACTGGCCGGACCTCGCGGCGAGCCGGGCGCCCGCTCCGCTGCTGGTTCAGTACGACCGGGACGACCAGCTCTTCACCCTCGACGGGATGAAGGCCGCCGACGCGGCGATCGCGGAGCACTACCGGCAGGCTTGCGCGCCCGAGGCGTACGTCGGCGAGTTCTACGACGGGCCGCACAAGTTCGACGTGGCGATGCAGGAGTCGGCCTTCGCCTGGCTCCGCGCGCAGCTTGCGTAGCCCGCGGGGACGCGCCCAGCTGGCGTAGCGCGGAGACGCGCGTCCGCTGACGTGGCCCGCAAGGCCGTCAGCTGGCGAACTCCACGGAGCCGGTCAGCTGGCGAGCCAGGCGTCGATACCCGCGGACGCCTGTTCCTTGACCTGCGCGGGCGCGGCGGAGGCGAGGACGGAGGTCCGCGCGACGGCGGCGAGCTGGTCGTCGGTGAGCTTCAGCCCGTCGCGGCACCGTTCGTACTCTCTGAGCAGGTCGGTGTCGAACAGCAACGGGTCGTCGGCGTTCACGCTGCACGCCACCCCCGCGTCGAGCAGGCGGGGCAGCGGATGGTCGGACAGGGATAGTACGACGGAGAGCATGACGTTGCTCGTCGGGCACACGTCGAGGCTGGTCGGCCCCTCGGCGAGCCGGGACACGAGCGCGGGATCCTCCACGGCGCGCACGCCGTGCATCAGTCGGTCCGCTCCGAGCAGGTCGAGGGCGTCGCGGATGCTCGACGGCCCGCTCAGCTCACCGGCGTGCGGCACCGCGAGCAGCCCGGCCGCCCGGGCGATGCCGAACGCGTCCACGAAGTCGGCCGGCGGCGCGGCGGTCTCGTCGCCGTCCAGGCCGAAGCCCACGACGCCACCGCCCGCGCGAGTGGCCGCCAACCGGGCCACCTCGACCGCTTCCGCGGGCCCCCGGTCCCGATTGGCGGCGACGACCAGCCCGAATCCGGTGCCTGCCGCCGCCGCGGCCGCCCGGCCCGCCTCGACGACCACCGCGATCGCCTCGTCGTGCGTACCGATCCGGCCGCCGAACAGCCCCGGCCACATCGACACCTCGACCCAGCGGGCGCCGGCCGCTGCGGCGTCCTCGACGATCTCCCGGACGACCCGACCCACCTCGTCCCGGGTGCGCATCGACCGGGCCGCGGCCATGATCGTCTCGCCGAAATCGGCGAAGCTGCCGTACGACGTCGGCAGTGGAGCAGGAAGCCCGGCCGCTGCCGCGAGCTCGCGGTAGGTCGACGGGCGCAGGGCGCCGTCGAGGTGAAGGTGCAGGTGGGCCTTGGGCAGCGCGCTCAGGTCTCGCATCGGTCGATGATCGCATCCGGAGCAGAACTTTCGTGATCACGCTCAGGATCGCGGGACCAAGCCGAGCACCGCTTCGATACGAGGGCCGTCAGTAGGGCCGACTGTGAACCACAGTGCGGCCGACAGTGAACGACAGTGAGGGGGAGCCCATCGCCACATTGACACTCTCTGGGGCGGAGCCTACGGTGCCGTGTTCGACGTCGTGACGACGTGCCTGCCACGGGACTCGGCTCCGTTGGAGAACCATGCTCTGGAACAAGTGGGACAAGTCGGCCAATCTGGGTGGCGCGCCGATGGACAAGGAAAGCAGGTCCGGCAAGAACAACCCCCGGCGGTGGTATCCGAAGCTCCGCTCGCCGGCGTCCCGGGTCAGGTCGTTCAACAACTACGCGAAGCAGCTGAGCGACGACGAGATCGAGGCCGGCCTGCATCGCAAGCGCGTCGGCGCCTACTGGCAGGAGGTCGGGAAGCTCCAGTTCGACTTCCTTGTCTCCCAGGGGTTGCGGCCCGATCACCGGTTGCTGGACGTCGGTTGCGGCGCGCTGCGGGGCGGTCTCCATTTCATCCGCTACCTCGAACCCGGGCACTACTACGGCATCGACCTCAACCAGAGTTTGCTCAAGGCAGGCATCGAACACGAGGTCCCCAGGGCGGGACTGACCGACCGGATGCCGGCGACCAATCTGCGGCAGACCGACATGTTCGCCTGCGACGACTTCGGCGTCACCTTCGACTTCATGCTGTCGGTGTCGGTGTGGAGCCACCTGCCGCTGAACCACCTTCGGCTGTGTCTTCACCAGCTGGCGAAGGTGACCAAGCCGGGCGCGAGCTACTTCACGACGTTCTTCGAGGCCGCTGACGCCTTACCGCTCGACGAGCGGCAGCGCCGGCCGGACCGGAAGGGCTGGACCTATTCCCATCGTGACCCGTTCCACTACACCCAGGCGGACTTGGAATGGGTAGCCGGCGTAGGCCCCTGGACGTTCGTCTACGTCGGCGACTGGAGTCACCGGCGAGGCCAGAAGATGGCCCAGTTCATCCGTACGGACTGAACGCCGAGTGGCGCACGCCGCGTCACCTGAGCAGCTTGTCGAGCGTGATCGGCAGGTCGCGGATCCGGGTTCCGGTGGCGTGGTGGGTGGCGTTGGCGATGGCGGCGGCCGCTCCGACGATGCCGATCTCGCCGATGCCCTTGGAGCCCAGGACGTTGACGTAGGGGTCCTCTTCGTCGATCCAGGTGGCGTCGATGTCGGCGATGTCGGCGTGGGCGGCGATGTGGTAGCTGGCGAAGTCGTGGTTGACGATGTGGCCGAAGCGGGGGTCTACGACGGCTTCTTCGAACAGGGCCATGGACAGGCCCATGGTCATGCCGCCGATGAACTGCGACCTCGCGGTGGTGGGGTTGATGATCCGGCCGGCGGCGAAGACTCCGAGCATGCGTGGCACCCGGACTTCGCCGGTGTCGGCGTTGACGCGGACCTCCGCGAACTGCGCCCCGAACGCATGCATCGCGAAGTTCTCCTCATGCGGATTGTCCGGCATGCCGGCGGTGACCTCCGCCCCGGCGGGCGCGTCCACCCCGTGCCGTTCCCGGAACGCCCGCGCCGCCGCGACGACCGTCGAACCCCAGCTCGCCATCCCGGTGGATCCGCCCGCGACCGAGGCGGCTGGCAGGGCCGTGTCACCGATGCGCAGGTCGATCGCGGAGAGGGGTACGTCGAGAGCGTCCGCGGCGATCTGCGCCAGGGTCGTCCAGGTCCCGGTACCGATGTCCGCGGCCCCGATCGACACCTCGTACCGCCCGTCGCCGCCGGAACGGATCGAGGCGGCCGAGCCGGGCAGGCGCCCGGCAGGGTAGGTGGAGCTGGCGACGCCGGTGCCGACCAGCCAGCCGTCGCGCAGGCGTACGCCCGGTGTGGGGTCGCGCGACTCCCACCCGAAGCGTCGGGCGCCCTCGCGCAGGCAGGCGACCAGACCACGGCTGGACCAGGGCAGCCCGGACTCCGGGTCGCGCTCGGGCTCGTTGCGGACCCGCAGCTCGATCGGGTCGAGGCCGCAGGCGACCGCGAGCTCGTCCATCGCCACCTCGAGCGCGAACATGCCGGGCGTCTCGCCGGGTGCCCGCATCCAGGTCGGCACCGGAACGTCGAGGCGCGCCAGCCGGTGCGTGGTCCGCCGGTTCGGCGCCGCGTACATCAGCCGGGTCGCGACGGCCGTCTGCTCCGCGAACTCCTTGAACCTTGCCGTCTGCTCGACCGCCTCGTGGGCGATCGCGGTGAGGCGGCCGTCGGCGCCGGCACCGAGCCGGATGTGCTGGATGGTCGGCGTACGGTGCCCGGCCGGACCGAACATCTGCTGCCGGGTCAGCGTGAACTTCACCGGTCGGCCGGCGGCCATGCGGGCGGCCAGCCCGGCGAGCACGTTGTGGGCGTGCGGCATGCCCTTGGACCCGAAGCCGCCGCCGACGTACGGCGAGACGACCCGCAGGGTGTCGGCGTCGAGGCCGAACACCGGCACCATCGTCGCCTTGACCCAGTGCACACCCTGGGACGAGTCGTACATCGTCAACCCGTCGTCGTCCCACACCGCGACGGTCGTGTGCGGCTCCATCGGGTTGTGGTGCTCGGTGGGCGTGGTGTAGGTCTGGTCGACCGTGACGGCCGCGTCCGCGAACGCCTCCTCGACATCACCCTGGGCGCTGTCGGTGGGGTACCACGGGTTCACATGATCGGGCGCGTAGAGGTCGTCGCGGTCCGCGCGGAGGACGACGTCGTGCGGCTCGGCGGCGTAGTCCACGCGGACCAGGGTCGCCGCGTGTCGTGCGGTCTCGAAACTCTCCGCCACGACCGCGCCGATGAACTGGCCGCGGTAGGCGACGTCCCCCGACTGGAGCACCCAGTACTCCAGGTCGTCGTTCGAGGCGAGCCGTGCCGCGTTCTCGTGGGTGAGGACGAAGGCCACCCCGTCGCAGGCCTCGGCGGCCGCCGTGTCGATCCCGGTGATCCGGCCGCGGGCGATCGTCGCCTGGACGGGATAGAGGTAGAGCGGGTTGTCGACCTTCTGTTCGTACGCATAGGGCGCGGTGCCCGTCACCTTGGCGACGCCGTCGGCCCGGGTGTGCGGCTGGCCCATCTCGCGCGGCCGGAGCAGGTCGGTCACGGTGTCTCCTTCGCCGGTCCGTCGGGCAACGACCGCCACGGGACGCGGGGCCGGCTCATGCCCAGTCCTCACGCGCGAGGTCCCGCAGCACCGCGACCATGGTGTTCCGCGCCAGCGGGACCTTGAACGCGTTGCCGGGGAGCGGCCGCGCGGCGGCGAGTTCGGCGTCGGCCGCCTGCCGGAAGCTGTCCTCGGTAGCGGGTGCGCCCCGCAGCGCCTGTTCCGCACGGGTCGCACGCCACGGCTTGTGCGCCACCCCTCCCAGCGCGATCCGGGCGTCGGAGACCGTGCCGTCGGTGACTTCGAGAGCAGCCGCGACGGACACCAGGGCGAAGGCGTACGACGCCCGGTCGCGTACCTTGCGGTAGGTCGAACGGACCGCCATCGGGAGGTCCGGCAGGTCGATGGCCGTGATCAGATCGCCGTGCGCGAGCACCGTGTCCCGCTCCGGCTCGTCACCCGGCAGCCGGTGGAAGTCGGTCATCGGGATGCTGCGTTCGCCGTCCACACCGAGGACGACCACGGACGCGTCCAGTGCCGCCAGAGCGACGGCCATGTCCGACGGATGCGTCGCCACGCAATGCTCGGACGCGCCGAGGATGGCGAGGTCGCGGTGGAACCCGTCGATCGCCGAACAGCCCGTACCGGGCTCGCGCTTGTTGCACGCAGTGGTGACGTCCTGGAAGTAGACACACCGGGTGCGTTGCAACAGGTTCCCGCCGGTGGTCGCCACGTTGCGCAGCTGCGCAGATGCGCCGGCGAGCAGCGCCCGCGACAGCATCGGATAGCCGGCCCGGACGATCGGGTCCACGGCCAGGTCAGTGTTGGACACCGCCGCGCCCACCCGGACACCGCCGTCCGCCCGCGGCACGATCCGGTCGAAGGGGAGCCCGCTCACATCGACGAGCAGATTCGGGGTGGCGACGCCGAGTTTCAGATGGTCGACGAGGTTCGTACCGGCGCCCAGGTACGCCGCCCCAGGGCGTTCCGACACAAGCGCGACGGCGGTGGGAGCGTCGAGCGCTCGCGTGTAGTCGAACGGCTTCACTGCGCGGCCACCTCCCGGATCGCGGCGACGATGTTGACGTACGCACCGCACCGGCACAGGTTGCCGCTCATCCTTTCCCGGATCTCCTCGTCGCCCAGCTCCATGTGCCCGCCGTTGAGGTATTTCGTGACGTGACTCGGATGACCTGCCTTCACCTCGTCCAGCATCCCGATCGCCGAACAGATCTGGCCCGGTGTGCAGTACCCGCACTGGAACCCGTCGTGGTCGACGAACGCCTGCTGCATCTCGTGCAGCTCGCCACCGTCCGCGAGGCCCGCCGCGGTGGTGATCTCCGCGCCGTCGTGGGCGACCGCCAGCGCGAGACAGGTGAGGGCCCTGCGTCCGTCCAGCAGGACCGTGCACGCGCCACACTGGCCGTGGTCACAGCCCTTCTTCGGCGACGTCACCGCCAGCCGTTCGCGGAGGGCGTCCAACAACGTCGTCCTGGTGTCCACGGTCAGCGACCGGGCCTCGCCATCGACTCGGAGGGTGATCTGGGCATCCACGCTGATGTTCACCTGGCTCTCACGGCACGCGCCACACGCTCATTCCGACGTACCCAGCGGCTCAACCGGCGACACTTCCGGAGTGTGGGATGCGCCGGTGATCGCGGATAGGCTCGAGGTCCACGCGCCTGGGGAGGGAACGAACGGCATGGTCGACGACGCGGGCTACCTGCGGTTTCCGAGCATCAACGGCGACGTCGTGGTGTTCGTCAGCGACGATGATCTGTGGAGCGTGCCGGCCGAGGGTGGCCGGGCGTGGCGGCTGACCGCCGGAGTCGCGGAGGCGTCCCGCCCGAGCCTGTCACCCGACGGGTCGCAGCTCGCGTTCATCGGCCAGGAGGAAGGACCCGGCGAGGTCTACGTCATGCCTGCCGCCGGCGGCACCGCGCGGCGGCTGACGTTCGAGGCCGCGCCGCGATGCGCGGTGGCGGACTGGCTCGACGACGACACGATCGCCTACGCGAGCACCGCGACCCGCCCGGTCAACGAGGCCCGCCTGCGCGCGGTGAGCCGGCACGGCGGCCCGTCGGAGGAACTGCCGTACGGATGGGCCCAGTCCATGTCGTCCGCCCCGACCGGTGGGGTCGTGCTCGGGCGCAACACCGCCGACCCGGCCCGCTGGAAGCGCTACCGCGGCGGCACGGCCGGCGAGTTGTGGGTCGACGCCGACGGCCGCGGGGAGTTCCGCCGGCTGGTCACCCTGGACGGCAACCTGGCCAGCCCGTGCTGGGTGGGCGAGCGGATCTACTTCCTGTCCGACCACGAAGGCATCGGCAACGTCTACTCCTGCACTCCGGCCGGCGAGGACGTGCGTCGGCACTCCGATCACGACGACTACTACGCGCGGAACCTCAGCTGCGATGGCGCGCGGCTGGTCTATCACCGGGCGGGTGACCTCTACCTGCTCGACCCGGCCGACGACGAGCCGCGGCAGATCCCGGTGCGGCTGGCGACGTCCCGCACACAGCGCAACCGGCAGTTCGTGCCGGCCGGGACCTATCTCGACTCCGCCTCCCTCGGTCCGGACGGCAGCGACCTGGCGGTCACCACCCGCGGCAAGGCGTTCTCGTTCGCCCACTGGGAGGGTGCGGTCCGCCAGCACGGGGAGCCCGACGGCGTGCGGTACCGCCTGCTGACCTGGCTCGGCGACCACAAGCGGCTGGTCGCGGCGGGAAGTGATGACCGCGAGGAGGAACGCCTGGTCGTCCTCACCGCCGACGGCAGCGCCCCGCCGCGGTGGCTCGACACGGTCGACATCGGCCGGGTCGTCGAAGTGACCGTCTCGCCGCACGCCGACCTGGTGGCGGTCGCCAACCACCGCTGCGAACTGCTCGTCGTCGACCTCGCGGCTGACGATCCGAGCACGCGGCGGCTCGACGCGAGCCGGTCCGGCCGGATCGGTGACCTGGCGTGGGCTCCTGACGGCCGGTGGCTCGCCTACGCCAAGCCGGAGAGTCCGCAGACGCAGGCGATCACCCTGTGCCGGGTGGAGACCGGGGAGACCTGGCCGGCGACGCGGCCCGTGCTGCGCGACCGCTCACCGAGCTTCGACCCCGACGGCAAGTACCTCTACTTCCTGGGGCAGCGCGACTTCAACCCGGTCTACGACGCCCTGCAGTTCGAGCTCGGGTTCCCGCTCGGGACCCGGCCCTACGCGGTGGCGCTGCGGCGCGATGTCGGCTCGCCGTTCGTACCCGAGCCGAAGCCGCTGGTGAGCGAGGCCGCCGCCAAGCAGAAGAAGGCAGAGGAGGAACGCAAGGAGGACGAGGAGGCCGAGGCCGACCGGCCGACGCCGGTCGAGATCGACGTCGACGGCCTGCCCGACCGGGTGGTGACCTTTCCGGTTCCGGAGGGGCACTACACCAAGATCGCGGGCATCCACGGCAAGGCCCTCTTCGCCAGCCTGCCGGTCGAGGGCAGCCAGGAGGCGCCGTGGTACAACCTCGCCCCGGCGGCCAGGGCGGTGCTGGACTCCTACGACTTCGAGACCCAGAAGAAGGAACGCCTGGTCGACGGCATCAGCGACTTCTGGCTCGACCGGGGCGCGCGCACCCTCCTCTACCGCGCCGGCGAGCGGCTGCGGGTGCTGAAGGCCGGCGAGAAACCGGGCGAGGACGCCGACGAGGCCCGGCGTACCACCGGCTGGATCGACCTCGAACGGGTCAAGGTGTCGGTGCGCCCGGGCGCCGAGTGGCGACAGATGTTCCGGGAGACCTGGCGCCTGCAGCGCGACCAGTTCTGGGTCGAGGACATGTCGGGTGTGGCGTGGGACCAGGTCTACGCGCGCTATCTGCCGCTCGTCGATCGGGTCGCCACGCGGGCCGAGCTGTCCGACCTGATCTGGGAGCTGCAGGGGGAGCTCGGCACCTCCCATGCGTACGAGCTGGGTGGTGCGTACCGGCCGGGACCCCATTACCAGCAAGGATTCCTCGGGGTCGACTGGCTGTTCGACCCCGAGACGGGGCACTACCAGGTCGACCGGATCGTCGGCGGTGACCGGTGGAACACCGGTGCGACGTCGCCGCTGAACCGGCCCGGTGTGTCCATCGCGGCGGGTGACGTCGTGCTCGCCGTCAACGGCCAACCGATCGGTCGTACGCCGGACGGGGCCCACGTCGTGCCCGGCGAGCCGCTGGTCAACCAGGCCGACGAAGAGGTGCAGCTGACGGTCCTCGGTGCGGCTTCGGAGTCAGGGGCCGGCTCGGCCGCGACGGCCGATGCGGCGACGGCTGACTCGGCTGCTACTCCTGACTCGGCTGGTGCGGGTGGTGCGTTGGACCCGCGGACCGTGAGCGTGCGGGCGGTCCAGTCCGAACAGGCCGGCCGCTACCGCGACTGGGTGGAGGCCAACCGTTCCTATGTCCGTGAACGCACCGACGGTCGCGTCGGCTACCTCCACATTCCCGACATGGGGCCGCGCGGGTTCGCGGAGTTCCACCGTGCGTTCCTGCGGGAGTACGACCGGGACGCGTTGGTGATCGACGTCCGGTTCAATGGCGGCGGCCACGTCTCGCCGTTGCTGCTGGAGAAGCTGGCCCGCCGCCGGATCGGCTACGACTTCCCGCGCTGGGGCGAGCCGGAACCGTATCCGCCCGAGTCACCGCGCGGGCCGCTGGTCACCCTCACGAACGAAGCGGCCGGCTCGGACGGCGACATCTTCTGCCATGCGTTCAAGCTGCGGAAGCTCGGCCCGCTGATCGGGCGGCGTACCTGGGGTGGCGTGATCGGCATCTCGCCCCAGCACCGGCTCGCCGACGGCACGATCACGACCCAGCCGGAGTTCTCGTTCTCGTTCGACGACGTTGGCTGGCGGGTCGAGAACTACGGCACCGACCCCGACATCGAGGTCGACATCACGCCGCAGGACTTCGCCCGTGGCCAGGATCCGCAACTGGACAAGGCGATCGAGGTGGCGCTGGAGGAGTTGGCGGCCCACCCGCCGCACGTGCCGACGTCCGACGAACGCCCTCGTCTCGGCGTCCCGCCGCTCGCCCCCCGCCCGCGTTGAGCCGCGCTACGCCTGGCGACGTTCAGGCCGGACGTTATGCCCAGAATGTTGTGGGATGCGCCGCTGGTCGTCGTCTGATCCGGGCAGCGCTGCCACCGTCGCGTATCTACTGAACGCCAGAGACTGGATACACAAAGGTAGGTGAGATGACGAAGACTCTGATCGATGTCGACGATGATCTGCTCGCCCAGGCCGCCGAAGCGCTTGGTACGGGAACGAAGAAGGACACTGTCAACAAGGCACTTGCCGAGGCCCTCGCGAGCGTGCGGCGGCGTCGGCATCTGGAGCGTCTGATGGGGGGCGGGCTTCCCGACCTCTCCGATCCCGAGGTCATGGAGGGTGCGTGGGGTTAGCGCCCTTCCTGGCAGACAGGAGTGTCTGGGCCCGCCTGCGACATCCCGCTGTCGCCTCCGTCATGACACCACTGGTGGAACGAGGACTTGTGGGCACATGCGCGGTCGTCGATCTCGAGGTGGCCTACAGACGCGAAACGCCGCCGAGCACGGCGATGTGCGGGAGGAACGACTCGACCTGCCACGGTTCACGATGCCGGACGAGGTGTGGGATCGCGCCATAGAGGTCCGGGGCAGTCTCGCCGGCAGGGGCCAACACCGCGCAGCCTCCATCCCCGACCTGCTCCTGGCGTCGACGGCCGAGCGCCACGGTGCGACCGTTCTCCACTACGACGCGGACTTCGATCTCATCGCCGAAGTGACCAGACAGCCCACTCAATGGGTCGTCCCGCGGGGTACGGCTCCCTGACCGGCGAGCCTGTTCCTTACCCATCGGGGTCATCCGGGCCTCGCGGCTCCTCCGCTCGCCCCCGCCCCCGCTGACCGAGATCTGTCGGCTGCGCCGACGGTCCGAGGTGAGGGTGGCGCGGATGATCGCGCCGGGCTCGGGGCCGGCCTGCGCGACCGCCGTGCCGTCGGCGTTCCAGATTCCTGACCGCCCGACGGCGTGGGTGTAGCCCTCACCGGTCGAACCCGCGAAGCTCGCCACCGCCACCCAGACCCTGTGCTGACGGGCGATCCGGACGGCCCGCTCGGCCAGGATGCCCGCGCGGTCGGTCGACTCCAGGACGCCGGCGACGTACGCATCGATTCCGAGGGCGGCGGTGTCGGTCGCGTGCTGCGGTATCCCGGTGTCCCTGCAGATCGCGAGGCCGAGCCGCCATCCGTCGACGTCGAGCGCGGCGGGTTTGCTGCCTGGGGTGAACCGGCGCTGTTCTGCTGGCCCCAGCCACATCTTGCGGTACGCCACTGAGGCGCCGGTGCCGTCGACGGCCAGCATCGCGAGGTACGACCGCCCAGCCTCGCCCGTCACCGGGGCGCCGACCAGGGCGAGCGAACCGGTCTCGGCGCAGGCCTGGACGAGGGGGTCGAGGCGAGCATCTTCGGCCGTGATCGGCGGGGCGTTTAGCTGGTATCCGGTCAGGGAGAGTTCGGGAAAGACCACCACCCGGGCGCTTGCCGAGCGGATCGTCGCGGCGTGGCTCGCCGCGTTCGTCGCCACGTCGTACGACACCAACGGCGGCTGGGCGACCGCGATCCTCAACGGCTCACGCACGCCGACCCTCACCTCCGGACCCGGAGCCCACCCCGAGCGCGCGGGCCGCCAGCTGGGCCAGATGCACGGGCTCGCGTTCGCCGGCCTGGCGTACCTGCGTACGACAGCTGAACCCGTCCGCCAGCACGGCAACCTCGGTGTCGGCCGAGCGGACCGCCGGCAACAGGACACGTTCGGCACAGGCCATCGACACGTCGTAGTGGCCCTTCTCGAACCCGAAGTTGCCGGCCAGGCCACAGCAGCCCGAGTCGAGCACGTCCGCCTTCACCCGCAGGGCTTCGAGCACTGCGGTGTCGGCCGCGAACCCGAGTTCTGCATGCTGGTGGCAGTGCACCTGGACGAGCGCGCGTATATCTGGCGTACGGACGACCACATCGTCGGTGTGGCCGGCGAGCAGCTCGGCGAACGTCGTCGTCTGGTCCCGCAGCCGGGCGGCGCGCGGGTCGCCGGGCAGCAGGTCGGTCAGCTCACCCCGGAACAACGCCGTACAGCTCGGCTCCAACCCCACCACCGGAACGCCGTCGTCAAGCCAGGGTTGCAGGGTCGCCAACGTCTGTCGCAGGACCCGCTTCGCGATGCCGAGTTGGCCGGTCGACACCCAGGTGAGGCCGCAGCACACCCGCTTCGTCGGTACCTCGACGCGGTAGCCGAGCGATTCCAGCACCGCCACCGCGTCCATGCCGATCTGGGGGTCGAACGCGTTGGTGAACGTGTCTGGCCACAGCACCACTCGCGGCGCGTCGACCGGCTGGGCCTCGGCCGCCGCGCGACGCCGCCGGAACGTACGAACGAACGTCGTGTCCGCGAGGGGCGGGATCTCCCGCTCGGGTGTGATCCCGCCGAGCTTCTTGGCGACGGCCGCAAGGGCCCGCACCCGGGCGGCGGCGTTCGCGACCCGCGCGAACGGTGCGGCCATCCGCAGCCACAGCGGCAGAAACCCCATGGAGTAATGCGAAAGTGGACGCAAGCGTCGGGCGTAGTGCTGGGACAGGAACTCCGCCTTGTAGCTCGCCATGTCGACGCCGACCGGACAGTCGGTCTTGCATCCCTTGCAGGACAGGCACAGGTCCAGCGCGTCGTGCACCTCTTCGGACCGCCAACCGTCCTTGACGACGGAGCCGTTCGCCATCTCGAAGAGCAGCCGCGCCCGGCCGCGGGTCGAATGCTTCTCCTCCTTCGTGACCCGGTAGCTCGGGCACATCACACCACCCTGCGACGCGAGGCACTTGCCGACTCCCATGCAGCGCCTCGTCGCGCCGAAGAAGCCGTCGACGTCATGGGCGAAGGCGAGCGTCGTCTCGGCGGGTCGCACCGTCGGCGGCGCCACGAAGACCCGCAGATCGTCGTCGAGCTTCGCCGGATCGACGATGCGGTGCGGGTTCATCAGCCCGTCGGGATCCCATGCGGCCTTGAACTCTCCGAATGCCGTACGGATGTCGTCGGGGTACATCCGGTCGAGGAGTTCGGCGCGCGCCTGACCGTCACCGTGCTCGCCGGACAGTGAGCCGCCGTGCTCCACAACGAGATCGGCGGCCTCCTCCATGAACCTCCGGAAGCCCGCGACGCCGGGTCTACTCAACAGGTCGAAGTCGATCCGGACGTGGATGCACCCGTCGCCGAAGTGGCCGTAGTAGATGCCGCGCCGGCCGTGCGTACGCATCAATGCGTCGAATCCGCGCAGGTAACTGCCGAGCCGGTGCGGCGGCACCGCGGCGTCCTCCCAACCGGGCCAGGCCTCGCCGCCGTCGGTGAGCCGCGTGGTGCTTCCGGCACCTTCTTCCCGCACCCGCCACAATGCCCGCATGTGCGCGGGATCGGACACGACGAGGTTCGTCGCGCCGACGCCCGCCATCACGCGGGCGACGGCCTCTGCTTGCTGACGGGCGTGTGCGGGTGTTTCGCCGCCGGTCTCGACGTACAGCCAGGCGCCGCCGGCGGGCAAGGTGTCGAGCACCGGGTTGGCGGGGTTCCGGCTGCGGACGATCTCGACGATCGCCGCGTCGACGCTCTCGATCGTGAGGGGAGCGAGATCGAGGAGTGGTAGGACGTTGTCGGCGGCCACGAACTGGTCCGGAAAACCCAACACCGCAAGGGCGCGTGCCGGCGGTGCCTCCACGAGCGTGACCTCGGCCTCGAGCAGGGTGGCGCAGGTACCCTCGGTGCCGACCAGCGCCTTGGCGAGGTCGAATCCGTGTGCGGGCAGGAGTTGGTCGAGGTTGTACCCGGACACCCTCCGAGTGAGCGCCGGTGTCGGTGTCGTCGGGCTGGAGGGCCGACCGGCCAGGTTTCCGCCGTACAGCTGGTCGATCCGGGTGCCGTGGCGGTCGCGGATGGCGGCGAGATCGCGGTAGAGCCGCCCGATCCGTCCGTCGGCGGAGGTGAGGCGGGCGAGGTCGGCGTCCGAGGTGGGGCCAACGGTGAGCTGCGTACCGTCGAGCAGGGCGACCCGCAGCGTGGCCACGTTGTCGACGGTCTTGCCCCACGCCACCGAGTGGGCCCCGCAGGCGTTGTTGCCGATCATGCCGCCGAGCGTGCACCGGCTGTGCGTCGACGGGTCGGGCCCGAACGTCAGCCCATGCGGCCGCGCGGCGGCCCGCAGGTCGTCGAGGACGACGCCGGGCTGGACGCGTGCCTTTCGGGTGTCGGGGTCGATGTCGACTATGGCGTTCAGGTGCCGGCTGAAGTCCAGCACCACGGCCGTGTTGACCGCCTGCCCGCCGATGCTGGTGCCGGCGCCACGGGGGAGTACGGGGATGCGGAGGCGGTGGCAGACGTCGAGAGTGGCGAGGACGTCGTCGGTGTCGTACGGCTGGACCACACCGATCGGCACGTGCCGGTAGTTGGACGCATCGGCGGACCACATCGCCCGGCTGCCCGCGTCGAAGCGCACCGCTCCTCGGACAACCTTCGCGAGCGCGGCATGGACGGCTTCGGCCGGGATGTCGCTGCCGGACGGGTGGTCGCTACCGGTTGGGTGGCCTTGAGGGTGGGACGTACGCGGGTCAGGCGGCACAGCATCGAGCCTTCCACGCCGGCTCTGTTCAGCGCCCACCACCCCAGGGCGCGACAGTACGGCGGGGGCGCGGCCACAGTACGGCGGCGGCGCGGCCACAGTACGGCGGCGGCGCGGCCACAGGACGGCGGGGGCGCGGCGACAGGACGGCGGGGGCGCGGCGACAGGACCGGGGACGCCAGCCCGCGCACACCCGTCGCCGGCGTCCCCTGGACCATGATCATGCGTGGATAAACGGGGCCATTGTGCGGCTCATCAGCCCAGTTTCTGACGCATGATCATGGGAAGGCACCCATGCATGATCATGGGAAGGCACCCATTCAGATCACAGTGATCGTCGCGCGACTCCGGCACATCGTGAGCACGTTGCCGACCACCTGGTGACCCGCGCGGCCGGTCGCCGTCAGGATCGACTCCGGGTGGAACTGCACCGCCCAGCGACGGCGGACCGGATCCTCGATCGCCATCGCGACGGCCGCTGTCCCACCCGAACCAGTCTGGTTCGCGGTCGTCGCCGTCACCGCGAACCCACCGCCAGCACCGCCTCGTACGGTCGTGGCGCGAACCTGGTCGGGCGTGGCGAACAGCGAGTGGTACCGCCCGGCCGTGAAGCTCGCGCCCATGCCGGCCAGCAGTTTGCCACCCAGCACGTGGACCTCGGCCGGCTTGCCGTGCGCGGGATAGGGCAGCAGGTCGAGCGCACCGCCGTCGTACTCCACCATCGCCTGCAGCCCCAGGCACACCCCGAACGCCGGCAGGCCGCGTGCGTCCAGCGCTCCCAGTAGCGACGCACAGTCGAAGTCGGTCGGGCGTCCCGGACCGGGGGAGAGCACGACGAGATCCGGCGCGAGTTCGTCCAGCATCGCCTCGGCGAACCCGTACCGCAGCGTCGTCACGCCGGCACCCTGCTGCCGGAAGTAGTCGCCGAGCGTGTGGACGAACGAGTCCTGGTGATCGACGACCAGGACCCGCATCCCGTTATCAGGAAGGGATTCGACCGCCGCGGGGGCGACACCCCCGGAACCAGCGCCACCCGATCCTGCGCTACCGGACCCTGCGCCACCGGACCCTGCGCCACCAGATCCTGCGGCACCAGATCCTGCGCCACCAGACGGCGCTTCCGCCGCGCCACGGTCGACGTCACCCGGCGTCGCGAGGGCGTCAAGAAGCGCTTGCGCCTTGAGGTGGGTCTCGCGCTCCTCCTCCTCCGGATCCGAGTCGTACAACAGCGTCGCCCCCACCCGCACCGACGCGACACCGCTGGAGATGTGTGCCGTCCGCAGCATGAGCCCGGTGTTCATCGATCCGTCGAAGCCGGCGACGCCGATCGCTCCGCCGTACCACCGGCGCGGCGCGTCCTCGTGGTCCTCGATGAACTGCATCGCCCACTGCTTCGGCGCGCCCGTCACCGTCACCGCCCACATGTGGGTGAGGAACGCGTCGAACGCATCGAGCCCGGGCCGCAGTGTCCCCTCGATGTGGTCGACCGTGTGGATCAGTCTGCTGTAGAGCTCGATCTGGCGACGGCCGATGACCCGGACGCTGCCGGGTACGCAGACGCGGGACTTGTCGTTGCGGTCGACGTCGGTACACATGGTGAGCTCGGCCTCGTCCTTGGTGGAGTTGAGCAGCGTACGAATCTGCTCGGCGTCCTCCAGCGGGTCGGCACCACGGCGGATCGTCCCCGCGATCGGACAGGTCTCGACCCGGGAGCCGGTCACGCGGACGTACATCTCCGGCGACGCGCCGACGAGATACTCACCCTCGCCCAGGTTGAAGAAGAACTCGTACGGCGCCGGATTCCGTTCCCGCAGCCGCGAGTAGAACGCCGCCGGCGACGCGCACGGTCCGTGGACGACATGGCTGGGCGTCACCTCGAACAGGTCGCCCCGGAAGAACCGCTCCTTCGCGTCGCGGACGATCTGCGCGTACCTGCCGGGAACGGGAGCGGGCGGCACCTCCTGGCTGCGTACCACTGGCGTCGGTTCGGTGTGCCGGGGCAGGCCGGCCGTGCTCACGCCGTCGACGATGAAGTCGTACGCATATCGCACGGAAGTCTCGCGCTTCCGGTCGACGACGAGGATCTCGTCCGGGAGGTGCAGCACCAGGTCGCGATGGGCGGCGGCCCCGCGATCGTGCACCAGGCGCAGCGGCTCGAACTGGTGGGCGAGGTCGTAGCCGTACGCACCGTAGAGCCCGAGCTGGTGGTCGCCGTCGTAGGAGAAGAGCGCCACGATCGCCCGCAGGGTCGTGAACACGGTCGGTTGCCGGCTGCGCTCCTCCTCAGCGAACCCGTCACCGGCCGCAGCCGGGACCTCGACCTCGAGGTGATCCGCCGCCGTCGCCACGACCTCGCCGGTGCGACTCATCACGGCCGCGACAGCGGACAGCAGGACCTCACCCCGCGCGTTGAGCGCCGTCGCGGTGACCCTGCGACCGCGCGCCGCGATCTCCAGCGGCGGGTCGACGTAACCAAGATGCCAGCGGCTGTAGCGGCCTGGATAGTCGATGCCGGAGCTGAGGATCCCGCCCCGCCGCGTCTCGACACCGGAGGCGAACTCCTCGAGCTGGTCGCGGATGCCGCGCTCGGCGTAGTCGGTCCGGTCGGGCCGGTCGACGCGGCCGGCGCGGTCGGTGGGGTCGACGGGGTGGTTGGGGTCGGCGCGGTCGACCAGGTCCATACGGTCGGCGCGGCTGGTGGTGCGCGTCACGGCGATCCCGCCGGCGGTGCGGTAGCAGGTCGTGTCGTCCACGGTGGTCGCCCTTTCAGGTGGGCCCGCACCGGTGGGTTGTTCCTGCGTAGGACACAAGAAAGCGACCGCCGGTGAGGGCGGTCGCATCGTTCGATCGTCAGTTGCGTTACGGAACGAGGGCTGCCGCCTAGAGGCGGCGCCACCACTGAAGCTGGAGTGCGTTCCGTCTGCGCATGGGCCGCACCTTAGCACGGGGCGAGGGACATCTCGTTGGTACGAGGGAACCCCGTCGAGGGTGCACCGCTTGGATGAGGGGACCCTTGCGACGGGCCTGGCCTGGGTGAGGGGACCCTTCACACGAACCTATTGGATCAGGGGCACCCTCATGCGAACCGCCATTGGATCAGGGGGCCCCTCATCCAATGGGGAACCCGTCGCCACCCGCGCCGGGGGAGCTGGGGCCGATCGGCGGAGCTACTCGATCGTGAAGCCGAACACGCTGACCAGCGTGTAGAGCCCGAGCAGCCCGATCGCGGCGCTGCTGACGACCAGGACCACGTGGAACGCCCGGCCGCCGTACAGCCGTGGGTCCACATCGACCTTCCGCAGGTACCACACCGCGACGACCACGCCGAGCAGGAAGACGCCGGTCATGACGCCGCCGATCTGCACCATGATCACCGGCGAGCTGATCAGAAGGTACGCGGCACCCCACACGATGGGCAGCACCACGATGAACAGCCGGATCCACCGCTGCCGCGCGAACGGCTCGCGCCAGTCGAGGGCGCCGAGAGTCGCGAGGACGTTGGTGTACATCCGCGCCCAACTCGGCACGGCCGCCCACAGGGTCGAGCCGAGCACGGCGATCGCGCCGATGAGGAATGCGATGGTGGCCCATTCGCCGAGGGTGTCGGTGTACATCCGGGAGAGGGTTGTCAACATGTCGTTGCCCTCGGGTGAGAGCCCTTGCGGATGCAGAACAGCCGCCCCCATGATGAAGAACGCCAGCGTCGAGAAGGTGTAGACCACCCACGAGACAAGGGCATCCTTGTACATCACCTTGATCCAGCCGTTGGCCCGGCGTACCCACGCCTCGCTGCCGTCGTTGGGGCCAACCCAGCGGGCGTACCCCTTCTCCACACACCAGTACGTGTAGAAGGTGATCTCGTCCGCGCCGACGCCGGTGATGCCGAACATCGCCACCGCCGCCCCGACCGCGCCGGCCGGAATGCGGAACGCCAACCCGCCAAGGATCTCGCTGCTGTCGTAGGCGAATGGCGTGAAGGGTAGACCGAAGGCGATCACCACGGTGAGGACCGAGAACACGACGACGAGCACGAACGCGCCACGCTCGATCAGGCTGTAGCGATTGGAATACAGCAGCGTGACCGTGCCCAGGACGATGATCACGGTCCAGATCGCCAGCGACGTCGTACCCAATGGGTCGCCGAACGGCATGAGGATGCTCAAGGCGACCGCGACACCACCGACGATGCCACCCAACTGCAGCACCTTCGACAGGGCGAGCAGGACCCACAGGACGTTGATCCAGCCGATCCGGCCGAACCGTGGCGGGACGCGGTTGTAGCCCGACAGCGCAGGCTCGCCGGTCGAGATCGTCCAGCGCGCCAGCTCGACCTGCAAGGCGACCTTGACAGTGGTCGAGATGATGACCATCCACAGCAGCGCGAAGCCCGCCTGGGCGCCGAGCGTCGTGGTGGCGATGAGCTCACCCGATCCCACGATCGAGGCGCTGACAATGAGTCCGGGGCCGAGGTAGCGCAGGCTCGCGCCCCAACCCGTGGGTGGTTCCTTGATCCCGTCGGCCGTCAGCTTGTACGGATCTGCGGCGAGCCTGGCGTCGATGGCCATCGCTGGTGCTCCTCTCGGAACGCTGGAGACCCGGTGCGTAGTCAGCGTTCGGGTTGTCCCGGTGGATGCGTCGTGCGTGGTGCGTCGGCGGGTCGAGCCTAGGGCGGGTGAACGAACGGCCGTGGTGCCGTTGTCCGGACTCGGACGCCCTTTCGAAACATGGCTTCCGGCACCCGGAAACCATCAGCTCCTGCGTGACTGCTCTGACGCCCCGCGTCGCCGGATCGGTACGCCCGAGCACCGAGTCAGTCTGGGCCCCGGGTCAGTCTGGGCCCCGGGTCAGCCTGGGCCCCGAGTCAGCCTGGGCCCCGAGTCAGCCAGGCCGTCACCTCGGCATCGGTGGGTACGCCGGAACGTCCGTCGACGGCGCGGCACGACAGAGCGGCGACGCCGTTCGCGTACCGCAAGGCGGTTGGGAGGTCGAGCCCGCGGTCGACAGCGACCAGGAGAGCGCCGTGGAACACGTCACCGGCGCCGAGCGTGCTCACCACGTCAACCGTGAAGCCGGGAACGTGCACCGGCTCGTCCCGCGTGTCACCCTGGCGATCTCCATTGGCACTCGCCGGTTCGCTGGCGTACGGATCTCCGGCGGCAAAGGCACCCCTCGCACCATCGGTGGCGACCACACAACGGGCGCCGTCGTCGAGCGCCCGGGCGAGCAGGTCCGGCACGGGAAGATCGCCGTACGCACGTCGCAGCGACACCACTGTCGGCCCGTAGAGGTCGACTCCGGAGGGTGCGAACCCGGGGATCGGGTTGCCCGCATCGACAGACAGCCGTGGTCCGTCCGCCGCGGAAGGGTCGAGGAGCGGACGGACTGCCGCCCACCCGATGTGATCACAGTGCACCCACCCCGCACCGGTGATGAGGTCGCGGGCAGAGCGCTGAGTGTCCGGAATGCCGAATGCCGGGAGCGGCCGCGTACAGATCGCCCGGGTACCCGCCGACCGGTCCACCAGCACGACGCTCGCACCGCCCGTGCCTGCGGGGACAGGGACCAGTCCGCTGGTGTCCACGCCTTCACGAACGAGGTCGGCCCGGATCCGTTCGCCCTGCTCGTCCGCGGCAACCGGCCCGATGAATGCCACGTCACCGCCCAGCCGCGCCGCCGTGACCGCCGCAGTGGCCGAGTTTCCTCCTCCGGCATGGATGACGGCGTCGGCGAGGAGTCGTTCGTCCGAACCGGGGAGTCGGGGCACGACGGCGATGGTGTCGGCGTTCACGGATCCGACGAAGACCAACCTGCTCACGGCCGGTACGCAAGCAGAGCGTGTACCCGCCGGTCAAGCAGCGCCGGGCCAAGCTGCCGGTCACCCAGCATGCGAATGCCCGCCCGCGCCGACGCCCCGCGCCGAGGTGCGCCGTAGGCCCGCGCGACCGCCCCGCGCGACCGCCCCGCGCGGCAGTGCCGGCGCCGACATGTGCCCGGTAGGCCGGTGACCGACTCCGGCGTACCACTCGTCCATGTCCGTTTCCTCAACAAGGATGTCTGTCGAGGCCCCGCGACCTGAACGCCGTGCGCGCCTACGGTCGGGACGTCGGCACGTAGCACGACGTCACCACCTCCGAGACGAGGTGGGAGAGCCGGGAGGAACCATGGTCGACGATGCACAGCTCGCGTCCTATGCCGCGTCCTACGCCGAGGAGGGCTTCGTCCTCGTCAAGGGCCTGCTCGACAAGGCCGAGGCGGCGCAGTACCGCGAGGAGTCCCACGCCCTGATCAAGCGTCTCAACCGGGACGCGGACCCCACCTGGGGCAGCGCCCGAGAGCTGGCGATGGGCAACCAGACGGAGCTCAAGCACTGCCACGACGTGCAGTTCTACGCGGCGGCGTTCGCGAAGCTGATCATCGATCCGCGGTTCACCGACGTGGCCGCGGCGGTGATGGGCACCCCGAATGTGCAGCTCCACCACACGAAGCTGTTCATCAAGCCACCGGAGAAGGGGTCGCCCTTCCCGCTGCATCAGGACCACCCGTTCTTCCCGCACGCGAAGCACTCGATGGGTGCCGCGATCTTCCACTTCGACGACGCTCCGCTGGCGAAGGGCTGCGTCCGGGTGGTGCCGGGTAGCCACAAGAACGGCCCACTGGCGCACGCGTCCGAGGGCAGTTTCCACCTGCCGTTCTCGGAGTGGCCGCTGGAGAAGTCGGTGCCCTGTGAGGCGGAGGCGGGCGACGTCCTCTTCTTCACCTACCTCACGGTGCACGGGTCGGGCGTGAACACGACCGACCAGGCGCGGACGACGCTGCTCGTGCAGTACCGCGATCCCGAGGACCCGCCGACCACGGACATGCACACCGGCTCGCTCGGCCAAGGCATGATCCTCCGCGGTGTGGACCCGACCTGTCGGAGCGAAGCCTCGCCGTGAGTGCGGTTCCGGTTGGCGACACCGTCAACTCCCTGACACCGGACCTTCCGGTCCCGGACCGGTCGGCGACGCACCTGCCGGCCCGGGAGCCGGACGGTCCGGTATTGGCGTACGACGGGCGAGATATCGAATTCCTACATTCTGTACGAATTGGGATGGATGTCGCAGATCACCGCGCCGAATTCCTCTACTGGGGTTTCTACGAACCGCGCCCGTGGCGAAACTTTCTGCATACGCATTCATTCTTCGAGATCTGTTATGCGTACTCCGGAAGCGGGCTCTTCCGTACCGGCGAGCGGGAGTACACCGTCGATTCCGGCACATTGTTCGTTGCCCGGCCTGGAGATGTCCACGAGATCATCTCGAGTACGGATGATCCACTCTGCCTGCACTTCTGGTCCTACACCCTCATTCCCGCGCCCGTTCGAACCACGCAGCGGCACGCCCGTCCCCGTCTCGATCCCGGTCCCGGCGCCGGGTTGACCGCTCACGACTCTGAAATGACCGATCACGGACGCCGGCTGCTCGAAACCTTCGCGAGTCCGGCGACGCCGGTCCTTTCCGGATCCGCCGTACGGGTACCCGCGTTACTCGAACTCCTTGCCCGCGAGGCGACCCAGCCGGGTCCGGCGTTCGGTGAAATCGTCAACCGGCTTGCCGGGATGCTGGTGATCGACACGGCGCGCGCGGTCGTGGACGACCCGACCCTCATCCCGAGTCCCGAGGCGGCGTTGCCGGCCCGCGACGAACAGGTGGCGCGCACGATGGTGCGGTACCTGCAGGACAACTATGACCGGCCGGTCGCGGTCCGCGATGTGGCGGCACAGGTGCATCTGAGCGAGCGCCACGCCGGCCGTGTCTTTCGTGCGTTCACTGGTACGACGGTCCACGGATTTCTCGTCCGGCTCCGGTTGGAGATCGCCGCACAGCGACTCCTGGAACGGGCGGTACCGAAAAGGCCGCCGTCGATTACGGAGATTGCGCGTTCGTGCGGATATCCCGATGTGCGCCACTTCACCACCGCGTTCCGCCGGCACTGGGGTGTCACGCCTGGTGTATTCCGGGCCGGTAATGGCACCGCACACGTCGAGCGCGGACCAGATATGAGGGGCGACGCGCCGACTCCATACTGAAGCGTTGTTGACGCTCCTGCCGAACACTGGCTACGGTCCGTTGATATTCCTTGCGCGCGGGACTCCCGACGCGTGTTTCCTGACCCGCGACTGGTCGCGGTTCGCTCGTTGGGAGGTGGCGTGACCCACGCGAAGCGGCGTACCACCGCAGGGTCAGATGTCCCGGCTCGGATCACCCTCGCCGATGTCGCCGCGCATGCCGGCGTGTCACGTTCGACCGCGTCGCGTGCACTGACCGGTCGTGGCTATGCGGCGCCCGACGTGAAATCCCGGGTGGACGCGGCCGCCGAGGAGTTGGGCTATGTTCCCGACGCCAACGCGCGGAGCCTGAAGGCGCGCCGCACTCCCACGGTCGGCCTGCTGGTGTCGGATCTGCGCAATCCGTTCTATGCGGAGGTCGCGGCAGGGGCCGGCGGTGTCCTGCGCGCGCAGGGCTACACGATCCTCCTGGTCGACGACGCCGGCAGCGAGTTGGAGGAGATGGACGCGGCACGGACGTTCCTCGCCATGCGGGTGGCGGGAGTTCTGCTGACGCCTGTCTCGGCCGCGGCGACGCAGTTCATCGTGCGGCAGGGGGTACCGGTGGTCGAGATCGACCGGCAGTACTGCCGGGGCGAGTGCGACGCCGTCCTCGTCGACAACGTCACGGCCGCGCGTGACCTCACCCGGCACCTGATCAAGCTGGGTCACCGGCGGATCACCCTGATCGCCGACGAGTTGGGGTGGACGACGGGTGCGGGCCGCGCGAAGGGTTACCTGCAGGCGTTGGCCGAGGCGGATCGGCCTGCCGGCGACGACGCGGTGGTGTCGTGCGGCTTCGATCCCGAACGCATCGAGAAGGAAGTTACCGAGCTGTTGTCGAAGCGGCGCCGCCCCACGGCCGTGTTCGCGGCCAACAACCTGGTCGCGGAGATCGTGTGGCGGCAGGCGACCCGGCTCGGGCTGCGGATTCCGGACGACCTGTCCTTCGTGGCGTTCGACGACTCGCCGTGGATGAGCATGGTCCAGCCCGGCATCACCACGGTGGGCCAGCCGTCGGTTGAGGTCGGGGCCCGGGCCGCGCGTCAGCTGGTGAACCGGATCGGCAAGCCTGGCAGGCCGCGTACCATCCGCCTCGACTGTCCGCTGATCGAGCGCGGCTCCACCGCCCGGCTCGGCCGCCGCCGCGCGTCGAGCCGCACGAGTTCCTGACCTACGTCCGGCCGGCCCTGGTTGCCCGCTGACCTGTGCCGCCGCTGCAAATGACCACGCTGAGCATGCCTGTGAACCAAATCCAGGCATCGACGCCTTGTCACCATGACATTCACCTGCCCAGCGTGGTCATTCGCGGTGCTCAGCGTGGTCATTCGCGGTGCTCAGCGTGGTCATTCGCGGGCTGTCCCGGGTGCAAGGCCGCCCCGCGAGCTCTGCTGCAGCGTTTGACGGTGAGCGACAGGCGCCCGTACCTTCAACGTGGTAACGATTCCAGATCGCCACGCCGTCGGGCAGACGGGATCCGCAGCCATGAAGGAGGAGTGCCAGTCCATGCCGAGGCCCGCCGCCGCACCGCACCGGATCCTGCACATGATCGGCAACGCCCACATCGATCCCGTGTGGCTCTGGCAGTGGCCCGAGGGCTTCGCCGAGGCGCGCGCGACGTTCGCCTCGGCGATCGACCGGATGGCCGAGCATCCCCGCTTCGTCTTCACCTGCGACCAGGTTGCCCTGCTCGCCTGGGTCGAGGAGAGCGATCCCACCCTTTTCGAGGCGATCCGCAAGCGCGTCGCCGAAGGCCGCTGGGTCAACGTCGGCGGCTGGTGGGTGGAGCCCGACTGCAACCTGCCGACCGGCGAGTCGTTCGTACGACAAGGGCTCTACGGTCAGCGTTACCTGCGGGAGAAGTTCGGCGTCGCAGCAACCGTCGGCCTCAACGCCGACCCGTTCGGCCACCACGCCAACCTTCCGCAGATCCTGCGCCAACAGGGCATGGAGGCCTACTGCTTCCTCCGCCCGGGACCGCATGAGGCGGAGCTGCCGGGTAACCCGTTCTGGTGGGAGTCGCCGGACGGGTCGCGGGTTCTGGCGTACCGCATCCCCCACGAATACTGCAGTCCCCGCGCCGACATCGCCTACCACACGGACAAGGCGATCGCACAACTGCCGCCCGGACTCACCACGGCGATGGTGTTCTACGGCGTCGGCAACCATGGCGGCGGGCCGACCAAGGCCAACCTCGCCAGCATCCGCCGGCTCGACGAGCTCGGTGCGTATGGCGAACTGCGCCTGTCCAGCCCGCCCGCCTACGTCGAGGATGTCAAGAACTCCGGTGCCGAGATCCCGACCTGGCGCGGCGACCTTCAGCACCACGCGGCCGGCTGCTACGCCGCGCACTCGGGCATCAAGGCGTGGGTACGCAGTGCCGAGCACGCCCTGATGACGGCCGAGAAGTGGGCGACCGTCGCGGCTCACGTCGCCGGCACGCGTTACCCCCACGAGGAACTCACGCACGCCTGGAAGCAGGTGCTGTTCAACCAGTTCCACGACATCCTGCCCGGCACGTCGATCGAGCCGGCGTACGACGATGCCCGCGACCAACTCGGCGAGGCCCGCTCGATCGCCCGGCGTACTGTCAACCTCGCCTTGCAGACGATCGCGCGCGACGTGGACATCCCCTTCGGGGAGGGCGACCAGCCGGTCATGGTCTTCAACCCGCACCCGTGGGCGGTGCGTACGTACGTCGAGTGTGAGTTCGGCCTGAGCGGTGAACGCGGGCGCGTCGAGGACGCGGAGGGTCGTCCGGTGCCGGTGCAGTACGCCCAGGCGCTCGCCACCACGTCCAACCCCCGCCGACTGGTCTTCCCTGTCGACCTGCCGCCGCTCGGGTACCGCCTCTACCGGATCTGCCCCGGCGACGCTCCGACCAGCGCCGCCGGTCCCAGTGCCGCCAGCCCCAGTGCCGCCAGTCCCAGCGATCCGGGCTCGCAGACCGTCGTGGAAAACGCGCACCTTCGCGTCGAGGTCGACCCGACCACCGGCTGGCTGCGCAGCCTCGTCGACAAGAGCACCGGGCGTGACCTGGCCCACGGCGTCAACCGCCCGCACACCGTCGTCACCGACGACCCGACCGACACCTGGGGACACCGCGTCGTGTCCTACGCCAAGCCGGGCACGCCGTTCACCGCTCGGTCGGTACGCCTCGTCGAGCACGGCCCGGTCCGCTCGATCGTGCGGATCGAGAGCACGTACGGCGCCTCCACTCTTGTCGAGGAGCTGGTCCTCGCAGCGGACGCCCGACATCTCGAGGTTCGCGTCACCCTTGACTGGCACGAACGCCTGAAGCTCCTCAAGCTGCGCTTTCCCACCGCGCTGCGCCGGCCGACCGCGACCTACGAGATCCCGTACGGCCATCTCGAACGCCCCGCCGACGGCGCCGAGGAACCCGGGCAGACGTGGGTCGACGTCACCGGTGAGCTGCCGGACGGCTCCCGCGCCGGGCTGACGGTGATCAACGACGCGAAGTCCGCGTACGACGTGAGCACGTCCGCCGGCGCGGTCCCCGATACGTCCGGCGCGGTCCCCGATACGTCCGGCGCGGTCCCCGATACGTCCGACGCAGCCGAGGGCACCGGCGACATCGGCATCACCGCGGCCCGCAGCCCGGTGTACGCCTGGCACGAGCCGCGGGAGCTCGACGCCGACCAGCTCGGCCCGGCCAGTCCGTACAGCTTCCAGGACCAGGGTCGCCAACAGTTCCGGTACCTGCTGGTGCCGCATGCCGGTGACTGGGGGGCGGCCGGCGTTGTTCGGCTCGCCGCCGAACTGGCGCAGCGTCCGGTCGCGATGTACGAGTCGTTCCACGCCGGCACGCGCCCGCCGACGGCGTCGTTCGTGGCGGTGTCCGACGGTCCGGTGGTCCCCACCGTGGTCAAGCGTGCCGAGGAGGGCGGCGGCCACGTCGTGGTGCGGGCGTACGAGTCGACCGGGGTGGCGGGAACGATGCGGCTGGACCTGCCCTTCCTCGGGCGTACGGTCGAGGCGGATTTCGGGCCGCACGAGATCAGGACCTTCCTCGTCCCCACGGCCGCGGGCGAGCCGGTCGTCGCGGCCAACCTGCTCGAGGACCCGAGCGAGCCGAGTGGGCCGTGACCGACACGATGACCGAGACCGAGACCGAGACGAGCTGAACCGATCAAACTGTCCAGTTATGGGCGGGGCGATCCGTTTGGACGTGGACGCGGAGGTAGGTCGGGTCCCTGCGCGATAGCCTCCAGAAGCCGGGCACCACTGCCCGCAGAAACGTTGTGGAAGGTGCGAGATGCGTGATCTGCTTGCCCGGCAGGTTGCTGACCATCTGGAGACCGCTCGAGCTGTCGAAGCTCTGCTTCCCTCGGTCGAGGACGTCGGCCGGCAGCTGTGCCAGGCGTTCGAGAGTGGTAACCGGGCATACACGTTCGGCAATGGTGGCAGTGCGGCCGACGCACAGCATCTTGTCGCCGAACTCATCGGTCGCTACCGCCGTGAGCGTCGGCCACTGCCCGCTGTCGCGCTGACGGTCGATCCCTCGGTGGTCACCTGCATCGGCAACGACTACACGTTCGACGAGGTGTTCGCCCGCCAGGTGACGGCGCTGGCCGGTCCCGGGGACGTGGTCGTCGGATTCACCACCAGCGGTCGCTCGGTCAACGTCGTCAAGGGCCTGGAGGCGGCGCGGACCGCCGGTGCGACGACGGTCCTGTTCGCGGCGGGTGACGGTGGTGAAGCAGTCCAGTACGCGGACCTGGCGCTGCTGGCTACGTCCATGACGACGGCGCGTACGCAGGAGATGCACCTGTTCCTGCTGCATCTGGTGAGCGAGTGGGTCGATGCCTGGGCTGCCGGCGAGGTGGACGAGGACGGCAACTACCTGGCGGCCGACGTCGGCTGACGTGCTCGGGCGGACCGCGCCCGTGGAACTCCGGAGGTCGACCCGTGGTGACGATCGTGTTGACCTGCCTCGCTGTCGTCATGTTCGGCGTACTCGCCCTTCTCGGCCGGTCGGCCGGGTGGCGTCGCCGGGCGGGAGGCGTGAGCTGGTGGCTGCGGATCGTCGCCCTCGGCTACGTCGTGGTCATGACGGTCGTGGCAGGGCTGGCGCTCATGGGCGGGACGGTCGACCTCGGCGTCGGTGTGGTCGGTACGGCCGTCGTCCTGGGCACGCCGGTCGTCGTGACTGTTCTTGCCGTGGCGACGTCCCTTCTTCCCACGGCGCTTCACGTGCCGGTGCTGTGGACGATCGCCGTCCTGGCGCTGGCCGGCGTCGTCATCACCGGGCTGAGCGTCGGGCTGTTCTACTCACCGGCGGCGCTGTGCCTGCTGGCGGCGGCGTTCGCCGCTGGCCAGGCCACGCCGGTTCGGGGTGGTCGTTCGCCTGAGCCGTCGTACGACCATGATGGGTGACATGCGGACAACCACTCTTGGCGCAGACGGCGTACCAGTCGGTTGGATCGGCCTCGGCTGCATGGGCATGTCCTGGGCGTACGACGAGGCGGGTCGCGACGATGCGACCTCCCTCGACGTCATCCACCGGGCCATCGACCTCGGCGTCACGCTGATCGACACCGCCGACGTCTACGGCCCCTACTCGAACGAACAGCTGGTCGGCCGAGGGCTGGCTGGTCGCCGCGACGAGGTCGTGCTCGCCACGAAGGTGGGGTTGCTCACCGACGGCGCCCGCGCGATGCACCGCAACGGCCGGCCGGAGTACGTCAGGGGCGCCATCGACGGCAGCCTCGCCCGGCTCGGTGTCGACCACGTGGACCTCTACCAGCTCCACCGGATCGACCCGGCCGTACCGCTCGCCGAAACCTGGGGCGCGATGGCCGAGGTCGTCGCGGCGGGCAAGGCGCGGGCGATCGGACTGTCCGAGGTCGACGTCGACGACATCAAACAGGCGCAGGCGATCAACCCGGTGGCGAGTGTGCAGTCCGAGCTGTCGTTGTGGACGCGGGGCCAGCTCGCCGATGTCGTGCCGTACTGCGAGGAGCAGGGCATCGCGTTCCTGCCGTTCTCGCCGCTGGGGCGAGGGTTCCTCACTGGTGCGATCGCCTCGGCGGAGGATCTGCCGGAGGGCGACATGCGGCGCCAGATGCCGCGCTTCCAGGCCGACGCGGCAGAGGCCAACCAGGCGATCGTCGCGGGTGTCCGTGCGGTCGCCGAACGCGTCGGTGCCACGCCGGCGCAGGTGGCGCTGGCCTGGGTTGTCGCGCAGGGCCGCTATGTCGTGCCGATCCCGGGGACCAAGCGGCTGCGCTACCTCGAGGACAACGCCGGGGCCGGCGACCTCGAGCTGCCGGCCGACGCGCTGGCGGAGCTCGACGGTCTCCCGGAGCCGGTGGGCGACCGGTACGGCACCTCGCTTCCTGGGGTTACCGGCCGCTGAGGTCGTCGAGGATGCGCGCGAGCTGCTCCGGTTCGGAGAACATCGGCCAGTGACCGGTCGGCAGTTCGGCGTACGACCAGTCCTGGTCGGCGGTGAAGGCGGCGAAGAACGGATGCTTCGCCGCGATCATGGCCCGCACCTGTTCCAGCGGGAACAGGCAGGTGATGAGGGTGTGGGGGATCGCGTTCCGGCGCTTGTCGTCGACCAGGTGGAGCGGTTGCGCGTTGGCGCCGAGTGGTTGGGCAGTGGCGCGGGCCGCGATCCGCGCCCACGCGGCCTCGTCGAGTCCGCCGCCGGTGCCGTCCGCCTCGACCGCTGCCCAGGTCGGAAGCGGCTCGCGCCAACCGTCGTCGGGGTCCGCTCCCATCCGCGCGAGGATGGCGTCTCGTCCCTCGGGCCCGAGCGTGTCCAGCTGTGACGACCCGTCCGGTAGCGGGCCACTGTCGACGTAGACCACCCGCGCCAGCCGGTCGGGCACCTTGTCGGCCGCGCCGGTCACCGGGAACCCGCCGTAGCTGTGCCCGACCAGGATCACGTCGTGCAGGTTTTCGTACTCCATCGTGTGGACGACATCGCTGATGTGCGTGTCCAGGTCGACCGTGGACGACGCCAGATGCACCCGGTCGCCGACCCCGGTCAGCGTGACGGGATGGGCGTCGTGGCCGGCGGCGCGCAGGTGGCGGGTCACGTCGGCCCAGGCCCAGCCGCCGAGCCAGTTGCCGGCAACGAGGACGTATGTAGCCATGTCGGGCTTCCCTTCCGGTTTGTCGCCCCTTGGCGGACGGTCTGTACGTACCGTAGGAGTTAATCCGGACCGACTCCGCCCGCATTGCACGGCATTCTTGTCTCCGTGTCCACGATCGAGAGCCAGCACCCGACGACCCGGATCCTCGCCCTGCTCGAACTACTCCAGGCCCACCACCGGCTGACCGGGGTCGACCTGGCCGAGCGGCTGGGCGTGGATCCGCGAACGGTCCGGCGGTACGCCACCCGGCTCGCCGACCTCGGGATCCCGGTGGAGGCCGATCGCGGGAGGTACGGCGGCTACCGGCTGCGACCTGGCTACAAGCTGCCGCCGCTGATGTTCACCGACGACGAGGCGACCGCGGTGGTGCTCGGGCTGCTCGCGGCGCGGGCGGCCGGTGTCGCGACCACGACCAGCGCCGTCGCCACCGAGAGCGCGCTGGCGAAGATCACCAGGGTGCTGCCCGACGCGCTGCGGGACCAGATCACCGCGGTGCCCGACACACTGGGATTCGGGCTCACACCGCGCCCCGGTCACGCCCCGCCGACGGCTGTCGTGTTGCGGCTCGCCACCGCCGCGCACCAGCGACACCGGGTGCGGATGTCGTACGCATCGAGAGCCGGCGAACGCAGCGTCCGCGACCTCGACCCCTACGGCCTGGTTGTTCAGGGTGGCCGGTGGTACGTCACGGGCCACGATCACCGGCGGGGCGAGATCCGTACCTTCCGGGTCGATCGGATCGCGGACGTCGAGGTCCGCGCCGAGGGATTTACGCCGCCGGCCGACTTCGACGCCGTCGACCATGTCCACCGGTCGCTGGCGCGGGTGCCCTGGACCCACGAGGTGGAGGTGGTCGTGCGGGCACCGCTCGCGGAGGTCCGCCGCCGACTCCCGCCGTCGATGGCCACCCTCACCGAACTGGCGGGCGGGCCCGATGTGGCCCGACCTGGTGTGGGTGGTGACGCTCCAGTGGACGACTCCGGCGCGGCTGGTGGCGTGGTCGTGACGCTCCGGGCGGAGCGGCTGGATGGCGTGGCCCAGATGCTGGCCGGGCTCGGCTGGCCGTTCGTGATCAGGCGGCCGGCGGAACTACGGGACGCGGTCCGGGCCCTGGCGGGCTCCCTCCACACGTATGCAGGGGATACGCCTCATGAGCCCGAGTAGCCTCCCCGGTCAGGCGTTCCGGCGGCGACGGCTGCGATAGGCGGGCACCGCGACGAGCAGGACACCTGCCACCCCCATCGAGGCCAGGAAGCCGTAGCCGAACATCTCGGCCAGCCTTCCGCTTTTCCGGGCGGGCACTGCTGCCGGCCGCTCACTGGCCATCGACCTGATGCCCGCGAGTACGTACGTCGGCTCGGGATGCGGGTTGCTTCGGACCTTGTGCGTGACCACGACCGTGAAGGAATCCGAAACCGAGGGGGCGCAGCCGTCACCGTGGTAGCTCGCCGTGAAGGTGTGTTCGCCCGCTGCTGGGCCGGCCCTCTGCTGGGCGGCCTGGCGCTCCGGCGGCTCGATGGTGCCGGGCGCCTCTGGCGTTCCAGCGAGAAGGAACAACGGAGCCAAGCCAATGGCGACGACATTGAAGAGCTGCTTCATTTCCGCGCCCTGATTCTGATGATCGGCGAGAGATCCCGCCACGGCACATTGGGTGGCGCAGACTTCGTTTCCGGCCAAGACGCAGGAGTTTGGCTGTCGCACCCGAAGTGTGGCCTTACCGGAAAGGTCTCGCCGGAAACCTGGGCCTCACCGTCGCGGGTCGTGACCATCAGGTGCGTCGCCGCGCGGCCGGGAGGGCCCTCGCGCTCGTGCCAGGACGTGCCGGCTAGTCTCACGGACATGTCCGATGCTTCTGTCGTACGCCCTGTGCACGTGACCATCAGCGGAGCGGCCGGCAACGTCGCCTACCCGCTGCTCTTCCGGATCGCCTCCGGCGAGGTCTTCGGGCCACGGACTCCGGTGGTGCTGCGCCTGCTCGAGATCGAGCCGGCCATGCCCGCGCTCGAGGGCGTGGCGATGGAACTCGAGGACTCGGCGTTCCCACTGCTGCACGACATCGTGGCGACGGCGGACCGGGACACGGCGTTCGACGGTACGTCGTGGGCGTTGCTGGTCGGCGCGATGCCGCGCAAGCAGGGCATGGAGCGCGGCGACCTGCTCGGCGCCAACGCCGGCATCTTCGGACCGATCGGGACCGCGCTGGCGTCACAGGCCGCCGACGACGTACGCATCCTCGTCGTCGGCAACCCCTGCAACACCAACTGTCTGATCGCGCGTGCGCACGCGCCGGAGATCCCCGACGACCGGTGGTTCGCGATGACCCGGCTGGACGAGAACCGCGCGAAGGCGCAGCTCGCGAAGAAGGCCGGCGTGCGGATCGCGGACGTCAGCAACGTCACGATCTGGGGCAACCACTCGGCGACGCAGTACCCCGACGCGTTCAACGCCCGGATCGGCGGCCGCCCAGCGCACGAGGTGATCGACGACCACGCCTGGCTGCGTGGGGAGTTCATCGAGACGGTCCAGAAGCGTGGTGCGGCGATCATCGCGGCACGGGGTGCGTCCTCGGCCGCGTCGGCGGCGAACGCGATCGTCCACTCGGTGCAGGCCCTGCACGGCGGTACGCCGGCCGGCGACTGGACGTCGATGGCCGTGCTGAGTCGTGGAGAGTACGGCGTACCGGAAGGGTTGTCGTTCAGCTTCCCGGTCACGTCCGACGGCACGAAGTGGCGGGTCGTCGAGGGCCTGACACACGACGCGGAGGCCCAGGAGCGGCTGCGCGTGACGACCGAGGAGTTGGAGCAGGAGCGCTCTCTCGTCGCCGACTGGCTCCCCAAGCCCTGACGTCTCGACGGAGCCGATGGTCTCCGCTGGGCTTCCGCCCGCCACCCGAGTTGTTGGAGGTTTTCCGGCTTCTATGCCGAAAGACCTCCAACAACTCGGGCCAGACCGTCGAGCCGCTTGAGCATGCTCCTCGGCTGGCGCGGGCTCAGTCGAACCTCCGTCGCGTGAGGTGTTGCAGGTCGAGGTGGTCGAGCACGTGGCCGCCCGGTGTCCGGCACCACTCGCCGACGCCTGCCGCGCAGGTCGGACATACGCGGGACAGGACGCGGCTGGTCGTCTCCAGGTCGAGGTCGGTGTAGCCCTGCTCGCCTAGCTCACCGTTCCAGATCCAGTCCAGTCGTCCCGAGTCGATCGGTTCGCGGGTCATCGGACCACCGCCGTCAGCAGCAGGCCGAGCGTCACGCACACCAGCCACAGGCAGATTCGCCAGCCCACTCGTATCGCCTCCCCGTATCGAAGGAACGCGGGCGGCCCGCCTCCAGGTCGCCCGCCCTCCTGCCGAGGATTCGAACTGTAACGCCTTCAGTAGTCGTACGTCTAGACCAGTAGCGACCGGTAGCGCTCATGGTCGCTCGGTAGCGCATGGGAGTACGACAGGGCGCGATACGTAGGTTCATCGAATGGATCCTGACGCCACCATCGATCACGGCGCACCGCTCACGCCGTATAAGCAGCTGGCCGGGATCATCGTCGCGAGGATCGATCGCGGTGACTGGACTCCGGGCCGAGCGATCCCGGCGGAGGAGCGACTCGCCTCGGAGTACGGTGTGGCGCGGACCACCGTGCACAGAGCTATTCGCATGCTCGTCGCTGACGGAGTTCTTTTCGTCGTTCCGGGCCGCGGCACCTATGTCGCCGAGGAAGACGGCGGTCCAGAGGCGACCTGAGGGAGTCGGCGGCGGCTGGGTGAGCTCCGCGGTGGTGGACGACGTCCGGCTTCTCCGCGGGCGTATTTCCGAAGCTCTGCTACCGCAGGTATGGACGGACACGCGGGGACGTAGAGGGGGCGTCATGACGCAGGGATCAACTGGTCGCCACCCGGAACTCCTGGATGTCCTCGCCCGGCACCGGCCTGCCGCAACGCATCGCGAGGTGTGGGGCGCCGGGACGCTTCCGTTGGAGTTCTCGGCGTATCTCACGACGGCGCGGGTGCCTGACGAGCTCGTGACGTCCGTACGCTGCATCGTCACCGCCCCCGGCGGCATCGTCGTCTGCGAGAACCGCCGGGAACAGCACGTCCTGCCCGGCGGTCGACTCGAGTCGGGCGAGACCATGACCGAGGCCGTCGTCCGCGAGATCGCGGAAGAGACCGCCTGGCAGCTCGATCCGCAGACGCTCACTTACCTAGGCTTCGTCCACCTCGCCCACCTCGGCCCGCGCCCGGACGGCTATGCGTACCCCTATCCCGACGGCGTCCAGCTGATCTTCGGTGGCACCGCCCGCAGCCGATCGGTCGGCGTCGACGCCGCCTGGACCGACACGGAGGGGTGGGAGCTCGCCAGCCGGGTCGTCCCACCGGCGGAGCTCGACGAGAGCGTCCTGTCGCCGATCCAGATCCCGTTCCTCCGCCGGCATCTCGACGGCCAGCGCAGGCCATAACTGCCTACGCTACGTACGTCTGCCAGCCACGCATGGTGAGCATCGAGGCGTACGCACGACAGGGGTGGGAGCAGACCTCTACCACTACCGCCGAACCAGGGCCTCGCCCGGTTGGCGTTCATGGGGGCTCGCCCGGTTGGATGGCCCGCATGGATGGCATCGCGCCAGGGAACGCGCCTCGTCCCCGTCCGGGCCTGCCCGCATCATCCGGGACACCGCCGTGGCCCGAGCCTGGTCCAGGGTCCCCGCCGTGGCCCGAGCCCGAGCCTGGGCAGACGCCATGGCCCGAGCCCGAGCCTGGGCAGACGCCGTGGCCGGAGCCTGGGCAGACGCCGTGGCCAGCGCCCGCCCCCACGCCCGGGCCCGAGCCAGCCGCCCCCACCCGACGACCTGGGCAGGAGCCGACGCCACCACCTGGAGCCGAGCCTCCTCCCGGGCCTCCGCCGTGGCCCGAACCCGAGCCCACCCCACAACCCACGCCAACGCCCTCGCCCACACCCACGCCGAAGCCCGCCCCTGGGCCTCCACCGGAGTCCGCGAGCCGGGTGATCGGCCTCATGTCCGGCACGTCGTACGACGGGATCGACGTCGCGGTGGCGGACCTGAGTGTCAACGGCGAGGAGGTCGTTCTCACGCCACTCGGTGCGTTGGAGCACCCGCACACCGCCGAGACGCGGGAGCTCATCGACCGCGTACTCCCTCCCGCCAAGGTGACCCTCGACGACGTCTGCCGGCTGGACACGCTGCTCGGCCAGACGTTCGCCGCCGCCGCCGCACGGGGGATCGACGAGCTGGCCGGTGGACACGCCGATCTGGTGGTCTCCCACGGCCAGACCGTCTTCCACTGGATCGAGAACGGCGCCGCCAAGGGCACGCTCCAGCTCGGCCAGCCGGCCTGGATCGCCGAACGCACCGGCGCACCCGTCGTGTCCGACCTCCGCGCCCGCGACATCGCGAAAGGCGGCCAGGGCGCACCCCTGGTGAGCATCCTCGACGTCCTCCTGATGCCGCCCGGTACGGCACCCAAGGCCGCGCTGAACCTGGGCGGCATCGCCAACATGACTGTCGTACGACCGGACGGCGGCGTCCTCGCCTACGACATCGGCCCGGCCAACGCGCTCATGGACCTGGTGGCGCGGCGGCACTTCAACCAGCCGTACGACCTGGGCGGCCGGCACGCCGCCAGCGGTCAGGTGGTCGTGGAGCTGCTCGGTGCCCTGCTCGAGGAGCCGTACTACGGGAGACCGGCGCCGAAGTCGACCGGCAAGGAACTGTTCCACGGCGGCTACCTCGACGCGAAGCTGTCGGCGTTCCCCGACGTCTCCCCACCCGACCTCATGACGACGCTGGCGGAGCTCACGGCGATCGTGGTTGCCGAGGAGTGCGAGGAACACGGCGTGGGCGAGTTGCTCGTGTCCGGTGGCGGCGTACGCAACACGTGGTTGATGCGGCGCATCGGCATCCTGGCCGATCCCGGCATGTCCTTACGCCCGATCGACGACCTCGGGCTGCCCGCCGATGCGAAGGAGGCGTACGCGTTCGCGTTGCTCGGATTCCTTACGTCGAAGGGGATTCCGGCGACGGTGCCGGCGTGTACGGGTGCGAGCGCTCCTTCGATCCTCGGCAGCATCACTCCGGGTACAGACCCGATCACTCTCGACCAGCGGCCCGGTGTCGCGCCGACCCGACTACGCATCCAGGCCTAGAAGGCGAGAGGATCGTGGCATGACGGAGACGACGGAGACGACGACCGAGTCCCCCGAGGTGGCGAGCAGCGGCGGCGAGGCGGCCGCCTCGCAGGGGGATCAGCTGGCCGACATCGCGGTCACCGGGCTCGCCACGATGGGCCGTAACCTCGCGCGCAACCTGGCACGTCACGGCCACGCCGTTGCCGTTCACAACCGGACGAAGACGCGCACGGACACGCTGGTCGCGGAGTACGGCGACGAGGGGCGGTTCGTTCCGGCCGCCTCCCTCGACGAGTTGGTGGCCTCCCTGAAGCGGCCGCGCACGGTGATCGTCATGGTGCAGGCCGGCGCCGGCACCGACGATGTGATCGACCAGCTCGCCGACCTTCTCGAGCCCGGCGACATCGTGGTCGACGGCGGCAACGCGCACTTCATCGACACCAGGCGGCGCGAGTCCGCGCTGCGGGAACGCGGCCTGCACTTCGTCGGCACCGGCATCTCCGGCGGCGAGGAAGGCGCGCTCAACGGCCCGAGCATCATGCCGGGTGGCACACCCGAGTCCTACGAAACGCTCGGCCCGATCCTCGAGTCCATCGCGGCCAACGTCGACGGCACACCGTGCTGCGTCCACGTCGGCCCCGACGGTGCCGGGCACTTCGTCAAGATGGTCCACAACGGCATCGAGTACGCCGACATGCAGCTCATCGCCGAGGCCTACGACCTGCTGCGTACCGTCCTCGACCGGTCGCCTCAGGAGCTGGCCGAGGTGTTCCGGAGCTGGAACGAAGGCGACCTCGAGTCGTTCCTCATCGAGATCACCGCCGAGGTCCTCGCCACGTCCGACCCGCGCACCGGCGGACCCCTGGTCGACGCGATCCTCGACGAGGCCGAGCAGAAGGGCACCGGTCGCTGGACCGTGCAGATCGCCCTCGACCTCGGCACGCCCGTGTCGGGCATCGCCGAAGCGGTCTTCGCGCGGTCGCTGTCCGCCCACGCCGAGCAGCGGGCAGCCGCCCGGGAGGCGCTTGCGCCACCGCCCGCGCGGAAGCCGACCAACCGCAAGCCGGAAAGCTTCATCGACGACGTACGCCGCGCGTTGTACGCCTCCAAGGTCGTCGCCTACGCGCAGGGCTTCGACATGATCCGGGCGGGATCGCAGACCTACGACTGGGAGATCGACCTCGGCGACATGGCCACGATCTGGCGCGGCGGCTGCATCATCCGGGCGCGGTTCCTCGACCGGATCCGCGAGGCGTACGGAAAGAACCCGAACCTGCCGTCGCTGCTGGTCGACCCGTACTTCGCGAAGACGGTCAGCGACGGGCAGGAGTCCTGGCGCCGGGTGGTGTCGGTCGCGGCGACCGCGGGGGTCCCGGTGCCGGGCTTCAGCGCCGCGCTGGCCTACTACGACGGCCTGCGACGTGACCGGCTGCCGGCGGCGTTGGTGCAGGGGCTGCGGGACCTGTTCGGCGCCCATACGTACCGTCGGGTCGACGCGGACGGCACCTTCCACCTCGACTGGTCCGGGAACAAGACCGAGTCCGAGGCCTGACGAGCGGCCCTGCTGATTCCGGCGTCCGGGGTAGCGTCGTACACATGCGAATCTCGGTGTCGTCCGACATGTCCGCAGGTGTTGCGGTCCGCCTCGCCGACGAGCTGCGCCGCCGCGGCCACCAGGTCGTCGCGCACGGGGCGCTGAACCCCGACGAACGCGATGACTGGGCGTGGGCCAGCGAGGCGGCGGCGCGTGACGTGGCCGAGGGGCGGGCCGACCAGGCGGTCGTGTGCTGCTGGACCGGTACCGGTGCGTCGATCGCGGCGAACAAGGTGCCGCGCGTGCGGGCCGCCTTGTGTGCCGACGCCTACACCGCCGACGGCGCTCGGCGCTGGAACGACGCCAACGTCCTGGCGCTGAGTCTGCGGGTCGTGTCCGAACCGCTGCTGGGCGAGATCCTCGACGCGTGGTTCGCGGGAAGCGCGAGCGAGGACGCCGACAACCGGGCCAACGTCACCCACGTCGACGAGATCGCCGCTCGCTGAACGACGGCGTTTCCCTTTCGGCGGCGCTGGGCGAGCCTGGCCGGCCGCGCCCGGCCCGGGCCCGCGCGGCTGTTCTTTTGGGATGAGGGGCACCTTCTGGCAATCGGCGTCTGGGTGCGGGGCGCCATCGCGCAACGGGCGTTCGGGTGAGGGGCGCCTTGATCCAATCGGCGTTGCGATGAGGGGCGCCTTGATCCAATAGGTTCGTGTGAGGGGTCCCTCGTGAGACCGGCGTGAGGATTCCGGGCGCGCTAGGGACGCTTTGGTGCGTACGCCTGAGCTGATCAGGCGCCTGTGAGCCAGGCCAATCGTGTGGCGACACGACGAGGTACGAGGGCGGGTCGATGCGGGCGCGGCTCGCGGCTGGCTCTACGCTCGACAGCGTGACCGGAACCCCATCGCCGCGCTACGCCTACCTCGGGCCCGAGGGCACCTTCACCGAGGCCGCCCTGCGGACCCTGCCGGAGATCGCGCGGGTGGATCCCATCCCCCTCGCCACCGTGCCCGCCGCGCTTGACGCCGTACGCAACGGAGAGGCAGAAGGGGCCGTCGTCCCCATCGAGAACTCCGTCGAGGGCGCGGTGTCGGTCACCCTCGACACCCTCGCCGGCGGTCACCTCGTGATCACCCGCGAGATCCTGCTGCCCGTGTCGTTCGCTCTGCTCGCCCGCCCTGGCACGCAGCTCGCCGACTGCAAGCGGATCACGACGCACCCGCACTCCGCGGCCCAGTGCCGCAGGTGGCTGGCGGCGCACCTGCCGCAGGCCGAGGTGATGCTCGCGTCGTCCAATGCCGTCGCGGCTGCCGCCGTCGCCGAACCGGGCTCGGAGTTCGACGCCGCGATCGCGTCGCCGATCGCCGCCGAGCACTATCCGCTGGTGGTGCTCGCCGAGGAGATCGAGGATGTGCGGGACGCCGTGACCCGGTTCGTTCTCGTCGCTCGGCCCGGCCCGCTACCGTCGCCCACCGGGTCGGACAAGACGTCCATGGTGGCGTTCATCCGCGACGACCACCCGGGCGCGTTGCTGGAGATTCTGGAGGAGTTCGCCGTACGCGGGGTGAACCTGACCCGGATCGAGTCCCGGCCGACCGGCGACGGCCTCGGGCGCTACTGCTTCTCGATCGACTGCGAGGGGCACGTTGCCGAAGCGCGGGTCGGAGAGGCGTTGATGGGATTGCGTCGGGTGTGCGCCGATGTTCGCTTCCTCGGGTCCTATCCTCGCGCCGACGGCGCTCGACCCAACCTGCGGGTGGGAACGACCGACGCCGACTTCGAGAGCGCGGCTTCATGGCTCGCCCAACTCAAGGAAGGCCGGTAACCCCGAACCACACAACCGCCGCCGCGGACACGGCGAGGAAAGGTGGCCCGGTCACCTGGGGGCGCGCAGGCGATGCGCAAATGACCACGCTGAGCAGGCGTGTGGTATCCGAGCTAGGCATCGACGCCCCGCCGGATACCAAAGACCTGCTCAGCGTGGTCATTCGCCGTCAGGCTCGGCGGGCTCGTCAGGCTCGGCGGGCCGGGTGAGGCGGGTCGGGATCAGTTCTTGCGGAGCACGGCCCGCGACTCGACCACTGTGAGGTCGACGGACGGGCTGTCCTGCGCCTGGATCGGGTTGGCGATCGTCTGCCAGCCGTCCCCGCCGAACTGCCAGTCGACCTGGTAGTGCACAGTCACCGACACCTGGTAGGTCCCCGTCGTGTCGTACGTGTGCAGGACGGTCCCGTCCGGGTACGGCGCGCCCGGCGTCGACGTGGTCCGGGACTCACCACCGCCGAAGTGCCATTCGTAGGACTCCGGTGTCGCTCTGACCTGGACCGTGAACGGGCCGACGGGAAGGTTGAATGGATCGATGGCACCGCGGGTGGTGTAGAAGTTGGTCGGCAGGTTGATCAGCGTGCGCCCGCCCGGCGGGTTCAGCTCGGTCCGGCCGCCCGGCAGCCCGAACTCCACGATTGCGTCGATGACCTGCTGCTCGGTCGGCCGGGCAGGCTCCTGGTCCGGCATACAGACCGGCGGCGGTTGCAGCTGCCACGGACCCTGCGGGACCCAGGCGCTTCCGTTCCACATCTCCTGGCGTACGTAGTGGTTGTAACGCACCGGGTCGTCACCTGGACATGGTGCGAGAACACCGCAACCGACGCCGACCTCGTCGCAGGGATTGCGGTAGTCGTGGGCCGTCTTCGTCTGACCCGGGGTCGGTTCGGGAGCCGGCTCGCCGCCGGGTTCCGGGTCGGGATCGGGGTCGGGCGTGGGGATCCCGATCTGGCACTGTCCGGTCACCGGGTCGCGGCCGTTCTCGCAGACCTCGGCGGCGGCTGGGCCGGTGACGAGACCGCTCAGCACGAGGACCAGAGCCGTGAGGAGGCCGGTCGCCAGCGCACCCGCCCGGACCGAGTGGGTCCCGTGTGATCGGGACGCTTGTGAGCGGGAACCCAGCGTGCGAGACCGCCGCAACCGGGACCCGCGAGCGCGCGCGAGCGAGGTGAACCCGAAGCTGAAGGCTGTGAACGAGGTGCGGTCACCTAGCCCTGGGTGATCTGCGCGACGGTCCACGAGTCCCCTCTTTTCTCCAGTTCGAACGTCAGGAACAACCGTCTGGCCTTCTGTGGCTCCGGCTTGGCGCCGGCGCGTGGCACGAGGTCGAAAGCGCTGAGGCTGCTCTCGGCCTGGACGACCGGGCGGTCGCCCTCCGACACGAGGGCGATCTTGTCGATCTTCTGCTCGAAGCCGTCGTAGCGGCCGCCGGCCTTGTCGAGCTTGGTGATGACGTCGGCCGTCCCCTGGCAGCTCGTACAGTCAGGGCTCGCGGCGGCCAGGAGCGGATCGGGATCGAGGGTGGCGAAGGCGCGGTTGAAGACGTCGTTGTAGTGACGGACCGCTTCGATCTCGGCGCCCTTGGACGTGGCGTCGGCCGATGGTGCGGGTGAGGACGGAGTAGAGGTCGCCTTCGGCGTCTTCTCGGACGTCGACGAGCCGGGAGTGATCGGGGTGTTCGCGCAGCCGGTCAGCGGCGCGCTCGCCACCACCAGAATCAACGCTCCCAGCACGATCCGCCGTACCACGCGTCATCTCCCTCGTCGGCCGGTGCGTTCCACCGGAGGATATCGCCTCCTGATGACGTACGACTGTCACCGATGTCCGCCTGCGGGCAGCCGGCCGAAATGGCTCGCTGAGCGGTTCTGGGAGCATCGCCGGTGTGGATGACTCCCGATCATGCCCGACCAGCGGTCTCCAGACCGGGTTTCTCGAGCGGGTGGCCCGCGAGTTCGAGCTCGGTACGCCGGTCGCCGCCGAGCCGCTCCGCGGCGGGGGTGCGGAGGTCGTCAAACTCACCACCCCGCAGGGGAGCTTCGTCGTCAAGCCGGTCTACCGGGTGCCCGACTGGGAGCTGTACGCCGTGGTCGAGCGGGCCCTCAACGCTCGGGGCGTGAGACAGGCGCGGCTCTTCCGCACTCCCTCCGGCGCAGTCGCGAGCGCGTCGGGCCACTGCGTCCAGGAGTTCCTGACCGCAGTGATGACCGAACGGCCGAATCGCCGGCAGACCGACCGGGCGATGCGCCACCTCGCGGCGTACGACGAAGCGCTGGCGACGATTCCGCTGACCGCCGATCACGTGCCGGTCGATCAGGTGCTCGTCGATCCGGTCCCCGTCGATCCGGCCCCCGTCGCCTGGCTGACCGCCGACACTCTCTGGACGCGCGTCGTGTCGCCGACGTACCTGGGCGAGAACCTGCCTCGGCTGGTACGGGACCACGCGCCGAGGTGGGTCGATCCGAACACAGTCGCGGAAGGGTTGGCCCTGCTCGCGGCCGCCGCGCCGGAGATCGCCGCCCTGCCTCGGCAGCTCGTCCACGGCGACATCGGACCCGACAACGTGCTCTATGACGGCGACGAGGTGGTGGCGATCGTGGACTTCACGCCGTACCACGAGTCCGCGTTGTTCGGGTTGGGGTCGGCGTTGTACTGGTTCCACGTCCATCCGGGTGGTTCCGACCAATCTGGTGGCCCCGTCCATCCTGGTGGCCACCGCCGTTCCGGTGGCCTCGACGTCGACCAGGTCCGGGCGAGTGTGGCGGCGTACGACGAAGGCCGAGCGCTGACCTCGACCGAACGTACGCTGGTCGTCCCGATGCTTCTCCGCGAAGCGCTGCGCCGGTTCGCCACACCGCTCGCGGGCGCGGAGGCACTCGGTGGACCGGTGCCCGAGGGCGCGACCCACCAGCGGTACGACGCCCTGCTGGAGGTCCTCGCTCTCGCCCGCGATTGCCCATTCATCAGCGGAGATAGGGTCCACGACACAGACGGCGACCTGCGTCCCGAAAAGGAGCACTGATGCGGGAAGAGAGGGCGCGGGACGAGGCGTGGCAGGCACGGACCGCGGATCTGCGACAGGCGCTGGCCACGAGCGACGTGCCGTTCGTCGTCGCCCTGGCGCATGGCTCGATGCGGGTGGAGCTGTTCGCGCCGCGTGGCGTCGACACGCAGAGCCCGCATCCCCAGGACGAGCTCTACCTCGTCAGTCGCGGCACGAGTCGGTTCGTCAACGACGGTGTGGAGACGCTCTGCCAGGCGGGCGACGTGCTGTTCGTCAAGGCGGGCGTGGAGCATCGCTTCGTCGACTTCAGCGCCGACTTCGAGACCTGGGTGATCTTCTGGGGACCCGACGGCGGCGAGTGCCGGTCTGATGGCTAGTAGAACGGCCCGGGTGCGACGCCGCATGGGCGGTGCGGTCCCCTGATCCGCAGCGCGCCGACCCCTGCTGGCCAGCGATAGACGGGCGCGAATCCGCCAAAGGTTCAATAATCACCCGGGTGACTGATCCCTTCGCGACGGCAGCTACCCGCGACCGGGTGCTCGCTGCCTGGTCGGCTTCGCCGGTCCGGTTCCGGGAGGACGCCAATGCCGAGGAGGACCTGGCGCTGGGCGGTTACCGCGACCGGCTCGTCGTCGAGCTCGCCCAGAACGCCGCCGACGCGGCCGCACGCGCCGGCGTACCCGGTCGGATGAGGCTCACGCTTCGTGACGATCCGCAGACGCGTGCCGAGTCGGGCGGTCCGGTCCTCATCGCGGCGAACACCGGTGCGCCTCTGAGCACCGCCGGTGTCGAGGCGCTGGCCACCCTCCGGGCTTCCGCGAAGCGGGACGAGTCCCCGACGCCGGGGCCCGACTCGACCCCTCCGACGTCCGGTCTGGATCTGACCGTGGGTCGCTTCGGCGTGGGCTTCGCGGCGGTGTTGGCCGTGACGGACGAACCGACGATCGTCTCCCGTACCGGAGGCGTCCGCTTCTCCCGCGACGACACCGCGGCCCTCGTCGCCGAGGCCGGGGAGGCCGCCCCAGGGTTGGCGGCCGAGCAGCGCCGCCGGGACGGGCACGTCCCCGTGCTGAGGCTGCCGTTTGCCGCGGACGGCGAGCCGCCGGAGGGCTTCGACACCGCCGTGCTGTTGCCGTTGCGCGACGAGGCGGCCGCTGACCTGGTACGCCGGTTGCTGGCCGAGGCCGACGACGCGCTGCTCCTCGCGTTGCCGCACCTGGACCGGATCGAGATCGACCCCGGCGAGACCGGTCGTGCGGATGCCGGTCGTGCGGATGCCCGTGGTGGGGGTGAGGACGGCGACGGCGTGCGGGTGCTCACCGGCGTCGGCGAGCGGTGGCACGCCCACCGCGCCAGCGGCGTCTGGACGCCGGCTGAACGTGCGGAGCTGCTGGCCGACCGCCCGACCGAGGAGCGGAGCCGGCCGTCGTGGACCGTGCTGTGGGCTCTTTCGCGTACGCCCACGACCGTGGATCCCTTCGGCGGCCCGAGCGTGACCGGCCCGAGCGCCGGTGGAGCGGGCATCGGCGCGCGCTCCGGCGATCTGCCCGCAGTCGTCCACGCGCCCACACCGACCGACGAGCCGCTGTCGCTGCCCGCGATGCTGCTGGCGTCGTTCCCGCTCGACCCGACCCGGCGCCATGTCGCGGAGGGCCCGCTCACCGACCGGCTGGTGGAGGAGGCGGCGCGCGCCTACGCGGACCTGGCCCACACCCGCGCCGAGGCAGGCGAGAGCGTGATCCACCTCGTGCCCGTGGGCCTGCCGGCCGGGCGGCTCGACGGCGCCATTCGCGAGGCGATACTGCGCCGGCTTCCCGACACCCCGCTGCTGCGTACCGTCGAGGACCACACGCTGATCCGGGCCCGAGACGCGGTCGTCGTGGAGGGTGCCGACGACGAGGTGGTCCGGGCGCTGGCGCCGCTCATGGCGGGGCTGGTGGCCGAGCGCCGCGGTGACCGGGCGGCCCACGACGCCCTCGGCGTACGACGGCTCTCCCTGGCCGACATCGTGGAGGAGCTCTCCGGTGTCGCGGCCGCGCATCCGCCGGAGTGGTGGCGGGACTTCTACGCCGCGTTGGGGTCGACCGTCGCCGATCCGGTACGCCGGGAGGCTCTCGGCGCGCTGTCGGTACCACTGGCCGACGGCCGCATCGTCCGGGGTGCGCGCGGGCTGCTCCTGCCGGACGAGGCGCTCGGCCTGGACACCCATCGCACCGCGGCCGACGGCGGCCTGTCGGATGACGCGCTCGGCCTGCTGGCGTCGTCGGGACTCCGACTCGTCCATCCGCAGGCGGCGACGGGTACGGCAGCGGGCGTCCTCGAACGCCTGGGTGCCCAGCGGGCCGGCCCGCGCGTCCTCCTCGAGGACGGTGCCGTGCAGGCGGCGGTCCATGACGCGGCCGAGTCCGACGACCCGACCGTCGCCGAGGGCGTACTCGCCTTGGTGGCCGCCGCGACCTCCGCCGGTGAACTGTCCCCGGGGGAGTTGCCGTGGTTGGGGGAGCTGCTTCTGTCCGACGCGGGCGGCCACCTGGCGGCGGCGAACGCGCTGGTCCTGCCCGGCTCCGAGGCCGAGGCGGTGCTGGACCCGGAGGAGTTCACGCCGGTCGCGGCAGAACTCCTCGACCGGTGGGGTCCTGACGTCCTCGAGGCCGTCGGGGTGGCGAGGACGCTCGGCGTGGTGACCGCGTCCGACGTCCATCTCGACGTCCTCCCCGATGAGCTCGCCGAACTCGACGACATCGATGCATGGGCCGGCGAGACCCTGGAGGCCGCGTCGAGCGCTGGCGATGACCGGGGCCCGGGAGAGGGAGGCGGACCCGCCGCCGCGCGGATCGACGAGGTGGTCGCCGTCCGGGACCTGGACTTCGTACGCGACGACGCCTGGCCGCGGACCCTGCGGCTGCTCGCCGGTGAACGCGCCACCCGACGGGCCCTGACCGAGCAGGTCCGCGTGCACGCAGTCGCCCGGCCGGATCGGGCCGCGACCCCCGCGCTGTCCTACACGGCCTGGTGGTTACGCCGCCACGTCCGCATCGACGGCGTACCGCTGACCGACTTCGCCGATCCGGACGCCGACCCGGCCGTTGCCGCCCTGCTGACCCCGCCGCCGGGGTGGGTTGCCGAGTTGGACACCGGTGTCCGGCGCGCGCTCGGCCTGGTGGGCCGGATCGCCGACCTGGATCCCACCGGTATACACACGCTCCTGGATCGGCTCAGCGATCCGTCGCTCGAGGTGTCGGCGACCACCATGCTGGCGCTCTGGGCGCAGTTCGCCGACCTGGCGCCGCCGACGGACGACGCGCGCCCGACCCCGCCACGACAGGTCCGCGTCCTCACCGACCCGGCAACCGGCGCGAGCGGCACGCGGGTGGTCGACAGTTCCGCCGCCGTTGTCGTCGACGGTCCGATGTGGATGCAGCGGACCGATCTGGGTGGCCAGGTCGTCGCGCCGGGCGCGGCCGCCGAACGGCTCGCCGACCTGCTCGACCTGCCACTGGCGTCCGAGGCGGCGGCCGGTGCGGTCGACGACGATGACGAGCGCGCCGAACGGGAAGTACCCGAGGCGGCACGCATCCTGGTTCCGGGCGTACCGACTCGATGGTGGGAACACGACGACCTCCGGGTCGACGGCCAGGAGGTCGACTGGTGGGTCGACGAAGGCGGGGCCGCCCACGCCGCGACAGGCGAAGGTCTCGCCCGCGCCCTCGCCCACGCCGCCGCCCGTTGGGACCAGCGGCACGCGCTGACGGTGATCCTCCTCGAGCCCGACCGCCTGGCCGAGCTCCTCACCGAGTCCGCGTACGACGAGGCTCGGCAGGTCCTGCGGGATCCCTAGAAGTTTGCGCGCCTGGGAACACGGACCAGGAGGACGCCGGGTTCCACCTCGCACCGCAGCTCGTGACCGGTCGAGATGACGTCTCCGTCCAGCTGCCGCGGACACGCCTCGACCGAACGTACGACGACCCGTTCACCGCGCCAGGTTCGCAGCCGGTCGTCCTGGGCGGCTGACCTGGAGACGACGCGCCACGCGAGCCCCGGCCAGTCGGTCAGCCGGCGAGGCGCCACGGCCACCACGTCGAGCATCCCGTCGTCCGGCCGGGCGTCGGGCAGCAGCGACAGCCCGGCATGCAGGGTGCCGACGTTGCCGATCAGGACCGTACGGACCCGCAGCCGGACCGGCGACTCGTCATCGACGGAGATCTCGGCGCGCACCGCCGGGAACGACAGGTTCCGCGCGATCGATACGACGTAGGCCCCCCACCCCATCCGCGCCTTGAGCTTCGGCGGTGCCTCACCCACGACCGCGGCGTCGAGGCCGAGCCCGGCCATCACCGCGAACCGGTCGGTCGGTACGCCGTCGCCTTCGACGCGGACCAGGTCCAGCTGCCGGTCCTGCCCGGTGAACGCCACCCGGAGCGCGGCCGCTCGGTCCAGCGGCAGGCCGAGGTTGCGGACGAGCAGGTTGCCGGTGCCGACCGGCACGATCCCGAGGGGTACGCCGGTACCTGCGAGCCCGGCGCACACCACGCGGACCGTCCCGTCGCCGCCCGCCGCGATCACCAGCTTGACGTCGGCGTCGACGGCGGCGCGGATCATCTCCTGGCCCGGGTCGTCGCGGGTGGTCTCGAACCACAGCGGTGTCGCCCATCCTTCGCGGGTGGCGTGGCGTTCGACCTGTGCGCGGAAGGCCGCGGCGTCGTCGATCTTGGACGGGTTGACGATCACGGCGACCCGCTGTCGCGAGCGTCCGCGCCGGCGCGTCATCCGCGTACGGGCCCGGCCGATCCCGAACGCCGCGGTCGTCGCCCCCAGCAGAGCCGCCGCCAGGCACCAACCCGCCAGGACGTCGGAGACGTGATGGACACCCAGGACTACCCGGTCGAAGCCGACGAGGACGACCACGCAGGCGCCCGAGGTCCAGAGGGTGATCAGCAGGCGGCGGGTCACGTTGAGCTGCGACACGACGATGAGGAGTGCGCCGACCAACAGTGCCGAACCCAACGCATGCCCGGACGGGAAGCCGTGCCCGCCGATCTCGACGAGTCGGTCGGAGACCTGCGGGCGTGGACGCGCGACGGCGCGCTTGAAGACGTACTCCGCACCGGCGCCGGCGATGACGACGGCGACGAGCCACCAGCCGAGCCGGATGAGGTCCTGCCGGACGAAGGCCTGCGGGGTGAGGCCCCGGTCGATGGTGTCCTGGTGGGCGCGCCCTCGCCGGATGAGGAGTGCGGCAACGATCACGACGGTTCCGCGCAGCACCCACGGCTGCGTCAGCTCCTGGACCACGACGAACAGCCCGACCAGCGCAGGATGCGCGGCGAGATCGGCGGGAAGCTCGGCCGCGACATTCCGGTCGAACCCCACGAGCGGCGCCCATCCGGACTGGACGAGGACCAGGAGAACGACGAAACCGACGCCGCCCACACAGATCGCCACCGGCGCACCAATGCCACTCAGGCCACCGCCGGCCAGGTCAATGCCGGACAAGCCATGGCGGGTCGGGCCACCGCGATGAGTCGCGACATGCGGCGGTCTCATGACCTCTCCCAGTCACCGCGACGTCCGACACCCGCGTCCACGGAAGCAATGTCTACCCTCCGGTAGGCAGTGCGGCCACGCCGGGTCGCACCTGGCGTACACGCACTTCGCCGCCCCGAGAGGAAACCGGTGGCGGACCCTCCCGTACTCCCGGTTAATCTCGAGGCGTGATCGACCCCAAGGTGCTCCGTGAAGACCCTGACCGCGTACGCGAGAGTCAGCGGCGCCGTGGCGCCTCCGTCGAGCTGGTCGACGAGGTGCTCGCCGCGGAGGAGCGCCGGCGGTCGTCGATCGCCGCGTTCGAGCAGCTCCGGTCCGAACAGAAGACACTCGGCAAACAGATCCCGCGTGCTGCCGGTGAGGAGAAGCAGGCCCTGCTGGCGCGCGCGAAGCAGCTCGCCGCCGACGTCAAGGCCGCCGAGGCCGCGCAGGACGAGGCCGCCCAGGCGTACGACCGGCTCATGCTCCAGATCGACAACCTCGTCGAACCGGAGGTGCCGGCCGGCGGCGAGGACGACTACGTCGTGCTCGACGAGGTCGGCCAGCCGCGCGACTTCACCGCGGAGGGGTTCGAGCCGCGGGACCACGTGGAGCTGGGGCGGGTGCTGGGCGCGATCGACATCGAACGCGGCGCGAAGGTCTCGGGCTCGCGGTTCTACTACCTCACCGGCGTGGGCGCCCTCCTCGAGCTGGCCCTGATCAACATGGCGGTCGACCAGGCCATGAGCTACGGGTGTACGCCGATGATCCCGCCGTCCCTGGTGAAGCCGCGGGCGATGCAGGGCACCGGCTACCTCGGCCAGGCTGCCGAGGACGTCTACAAGCTCGAACGCGACGACCTGTATCTCGTCGGCACGTCGGAGGTCCCGCTGGCGGCGTACCACATGGACGAGATCCTCGCCGCCGACCAGCTCCCGCTGCGTTACGCGGGTTTCAGCCCGTCGTTCCGTCGTGAGGCTGGGTCCCACGGCAAGGACACCCGGGGCATCATCCGCGTGCACTGGTTCGACAAGGTGGAGATGTTCTCGTTCGTCCATCCCGACGAGGCACGTGCCGAGCACCAGCGGATCCTCGCCTGGGAACGCGAGTTCTGGGACAGGCTCGAGGTGCCCTACCGCGTCATCGACACCGCCGCCGGCGATCTCGGCGCGAGTGCCGCCCGCAAGTTCGACATCGAGGCGTGGATCCCGACACAGGGCAGGTACCGCGAGGTCACGTCGACGTCGAACTGCACGGAGTTCCAGGCCCGTCGGCTCGGCGTCCGGTTCCGTACCGACGACGGCACCCGGCACGTGGCGACGCTCAACGGCACCGCGATGGCGACCACCCGGACGATCGTGGCGATCCTGGAGAACCACCAGGACGCCGACGGAGGCGTACGCGTCCCGAAGGCGCTGCAGCCGTTCCTCGGTGGGCGGAGCCACCTGGAGCCGCTCGCGTGACGGCCCGCGTGACGAGCGACCGTGACCCGGACCACTCGCCCGGGGCGTGGCGACCGCGCCTGGTGGCGCTCGACATCGACGGGACGCTCGTCGACGTGCAGGACCAGATCACGCCCGCCGTCGACGCTGCCGTACGTCATGCGGCCGAGGCTGGTGCGTACGTCGTTCTGTCGACCGGGCGCGGGCTCACGGCGACGAGGCCGCTCGCGCTGCACTTCGACCTGTCGCTGCCGTACCTCGTGTGCAGCAACGGTGCGGTGACGGTACGTCTGCACCCGGACGGCGCTCCCGCTGCCGGGCCCGATGGGCGCCCTCACCCGATCGAGCGGGGCAACCCGGGCCTGGCCGCCGGCCCGGACGTCGAACTCGTCGACGTCGTGACCTTCGACGCGGCGCCGGTCCTGCGGATGCTGCTCTCCCACCTCCCGGACGTGCTGGTGGCCGTCGAGGAGCTGGGCGTGGGATACCGGGTCAACGCGCCGTTCCCGCCGGGTGAACTCACCGGTGAGCTCAGCGTCGAACCTCTGGAACGCCTGATTGCCGACCCGGTGACCCGCGTGATCCTGCGGGAGCCGTCGATCGAGGCCGAGCACTTCCTCGAGGTGATCGAACGGGTCGGCGTCCACGGTGTGGCGTACTACATCGGCTTCACGGCCTGGCTCGACCTCGCGCCCGAGGGTGTCAGCAAGGCGACGGGCCTTGCGAAGGTGGCCGAACGGCTCGGGGTCCGGCGCGAGGACGTGCTCGCCATCGGCGACGGGACGAACGACGTCGAGATGCTGCGATGGGCCGGGCGTGGGGTCGCGATGGGCAACGCCGCGACCGAGGCGTTGGCGGCCGCCGACCACGTGACCGCGCCCCTGGACGAGGACGGAGTGGCCGTCGAGCTGCGCCGTTGGTTCGCCGACGTCCCCACTCCCTGAAGCGTGAAGGGCTTCGGCCTCCGAGGGGCCTGAGGCGGACCAGATGTCGGCGTAGCTGAACCATGATCATGCGCGGGAAGTCGGGGAATTTCGTCGCCTGAACCGCCCGCTTGTCCGCGCATGATCATGGTCGCCCCTGGCGGCCGGCGTTGGTCAGGAATGTCGCCAGCTTCCAGCGCACTGCTCGGCCTCCTCGCGGCGTGGGTTGGTACGGCGGCCGGGACCGAGGGCCGGGGTCGGGGTCGGGCAGGTCAACCAGCCGCCGCACCGATAGCGAGCACCGTAAGCTGCGCTGAGCTAGCCACGTCTAGGCACGTGGATGGAGGGGGAGCATCGTGGCCAGACGCCTAACTTCTGCAGGCATGGATTTCGGACCGGACGCCGAGATCGACCATGGCCACATGGTGCCGCCGTACCGACAGCTTGCATCGATCCTGCGGGCGCGGATCGACCGCGGGGACTATCGGCCGGGCCGTGCGATCCCGTCGGAGGCCAGGCTGGTGCAGGAGTTCGGCCTCGCCCGAGACACCGTGCGGAAGGCGGTCCGCCTTCTCGCGGACGACGGGCTGGTGATCATTGTGCCGCAGCGCGGAGTCTTCGTCGCCGAACACCCGTCGCACGGCAAAGGTGACCGGAGCGAGTGACGGGGATAGGTGACCCCATGTCTGCGCGGCGGCAGCGGGTCGGTGCGTACGCCCTGTCCATCGACGAGGCGGGCGGCGTGCTGTTGTGTCGGATGTCGCGACGGTCGCGTACGCCCGGGACTCTGACCCTCCCCGGCGGCGGGGTCCGGCACGGTGAGGACCCGGGCGACGCGGTACTCCGGGAGCTGGCCGAGGAGACCGGTCTCACCGGACGGGTCGAGGCGCTGCTCGGCGTCCATGCCAACGTCTACGACAGCGACGGGGTCTCGATCCATGGCGTACGTCTGCTCTACCAGGTGACGATCGTCGGCGGAACACTCCGGGCCGAGCAGGGGGACGCCAGCACCGACGGAGCGACCTGGGTCGCCCCGGAAGACCTCGGTGGAGTGACCCTGTCCGCGCACGCGCGGCACGCCCTGGAGCTCCTCGCTGCCGCAAGTGCCGGAACGTCGCGCTCCTGACTGCCCGTACGCTCCTCTCGAGGAGGCACGTACGGCACCGGTGGGGCGAGGAGAGCGAGGAGAGCACAAGCGATGGCGGTGAGTCGGCGGGAGGCGGACGAGGCTGCGGAGCCGCAGTCCCCGCGCCGGGTGGTGGTTTTGGGTACCACCGGTACCGGGAAGTCCACACTTGCCGGTGAGGTCGCCCCACTCATCGGCGCCGATCATGTGGAGCTCGACAGTCTCGCCCACGGACCGAACTGGTCACCGCGGCCGGTTGAGGAGTTCACCAGCGCGGTCGAGGAGCTCGCCCGGCGGCCGCGATGGGTGTTCGACGGCAACTACATCGATCGGGTGAGCGGAAGCCTGTGGCCCCAGGCCGACGTCGTGGTCTGGCTGGACCTGCCGCTGTGGGTGATCGTCCCCAGAATCGTCCGGCGGACGGCCGTACGCATCGTTCGCCGGACCGAGCTGTGGAACGGCAACCGGGAGCACTGGGCCGCGCTGTTCGGCCGGAACTCGCTTCTGGTGTGGGCGGTCAAGTCACACCGCCGGCATCGCCGTGAACTGCCGGGCCGGCTGTCGGAGCTCAGCGCGTCCGGGGTGCGGGTCGTGCGACTGCGCTCGGCGGCGGACTCCAAGCGTTGGTTGGCCGACCTCGCCCGATCGCTGTCGTGACGCAGCCCAGGCGCGGGTTGCCGTCCCCATGCCCTCGCTCCGTCCGCTGGACCAGCGGGCGAACCCTCAGCCGGCTGGTATTCTCACCCCATGACCATCCGGCACCACAGTCCACGCCCGGCGCGCATCGCCGGTGCCGAGGAGATGATGCGGCCCCGCTAGGGGCCGCCTACGTGCCGTACTCACTGCCCGAAGGCCCCTCGCGGAGGGGCCTTTTCTCATGTCACCGCAAAGTCTGTGGCCGGCGCCCTCTCGCGAGCACCACCCGTGAAAGGAAGCCCGATGCCCACCGCACTGAAGCGGTACTACGTCACCACGTCGATTCCGTACGTCAATGCCGACCCGCATCTCGGGCACGCCCTGGAGCTGGTCCAGGCGGACGTCCTCGCTCGACATCGCCGCCTGCGCGGTGAGCAGGTCCGGCTCCAGTCCGGGACCGACGACAACGCCCTCAAGAACGTCCAGGCTGCCGAGCAGGCCGGCGTTCCCGTGCAGGAGTTCGTCGACGACCACGCGGCGGTGTTCGAGTCGCTTCGCGATGCCCTGAACCTGTCGTACGACGACTTCATCCGTACCAGCCGCGACCCGCGTCATCGTCCCGGCGCCGAGCGGCTGTGGCGGGCGTGTGCGGAGGCGGGCGATCTCTACCGGCGCCACTACGAAGGGCTCTACTGCGTCGGCTGCGAGCAGTTCTACACGCCCGACGAACTGGTCGACGGCCTTTGCCCCGACCATGAGCGCGCGCCGCAGCTGGTCAGCGAGGAGAACTGGTTCTTCCGCCTGTCCCGCTACCAGGACCAGCTGGCGGATCTCCTCGGCAGCGGGCGGCTCCGCATCGAGCCAGCCGTGCGCGCCAACGAGGTCAGGGCGTTCGTCGCCGCCAGTCTGGAGGACTTCTCGATCTCGCGTTCGGCCGAACGCACCCGTGGCTGGGGCGTTCCGGTGCCCGACGATCCGACCCAGGTGATGTACGTCTGGTGGGACGCGCTCGGCAACTACATCACCTCGCTCGACTACGGCACCGGTCCCGACGCGGACGCGTTTCGTACCTGGTGGCGCGAGAGCGACCGGCGCGTCCACGTGATCGGCAAGAACATCCTGCGCTTCCACGCGGTCTACTGGCCGGCGATGCTGCTGTCGGCCGGACTGCCGCTGCCGCACGAGATCTTCGTCCACGACTTCCTCACCGCGAACGGGCGCCGGCTCAGCAAGACGCTCGGCAACATCGTCGACCCCGCGCAGCTCGCCGCCGACTTCGGTACGGATGCGGTGCGCTGGTGGCTCGTCGCGAAGGTACCGAAGGTCGGCGACACCGACTTCACGGTTCAACGCCTGGTCGACGCTGCCAACCGCGACCTGGCGGGCGGGATCGGCAACCTTTCCCAGCGGGTGGTGAGCATGGTGCACCGCTACCGGCAGGGGGTCGTCCCGCCGCCTGCTGAGGGCGGGTACGCCGACACCGACGCGAAGCCGCTGCTGTCCGCGTGTACCGAACTACCGGCGCGGATCGACGCCGCGCTGGAGCGGTTCGACCTGCGCGGTGCGGCCGCTGCGGTGACCACGGTGGTCAATGCGGCCAACCGGTACGTCGAGCAGGCCGCACCGTGGCTGCTGGCCAAAGCCGAACGCGGCGGCGACGGCGACGCGGGACTACGGCTCGACACGGTGCTCGGAGTTCTGGTGGCGGCGCTTCGGGCCCTCGCCGTCGAACTCCAACCGTTCACGCCGGGGATCGCCGGACGCCTGGTGGCGCAGACCAGGATCGTCGGTCCGGGCGGGGACCTGCCGACGCCCGAGCCCGTGTTTCCTCGTGTGGAGGCCCATGGCTCACCGTGACAGTGCGTACGCGCTTCGCAGGAGAGCCGCGCATGACCACGCTGGGTATGCCTTTGGTCGTTGGACAGGTACCGACACCTGTTCCGGCTTGCACAGGCATGGGTAGCGTGGTCATTTGCACCGCGGGCGGCCCGGGCCTGTCGGCGCTCGGCGGATCTTCGTTAGAGTGCCGACCCGTGCCTAGAACCCGATATGTCCTTTCCGTGCTCGCGGTCGGCGTGTTGATGCTGGCCGGCTGCAGCTCGGACGAGCAGGGGTCTCCCGAGACCGCCTCCCGGTCCGACAAGCCAGCGGCGAAGCCGGTCGGTGACAAGCCGAAGCCCGAACGGAAGATGACCGCGGCGGAGCTGAAGGCCGCGATAGGTGTCATCGTGCTGGGCGAAGGTGACGTCGGCCGCGAGGTGGAGGTCCAGGACCAGGACGACTCCCTCGACGCACCGACCAACGACATCTGCGCGCGGAAGTCGGCGGCCGATGGTGACCGGCTCGCCCGCAACCAGGACTTCTTCTGGAAGTCGGCGAACGTGGCCGAGCTCGTGGTGAGCAACGAAGCGGTCGCCTACCAGCCCGGCAAGGGCAAGGCGGCGTTCGCGGAGATCAAGAAGGCGGTCGGGGGCTGCGACGGTTGGGAGCACAGCCAGGGCGAGATGGCGGACGTCGAGGTGGTCGATCCGCCGACCGGTACCCTCGGCGACGCGTTCGCGTGGCGTGGTCAGGACAGCCGGAAGAGCGGTACCGACTACTCCTACCTTGCGGTCTACCAGCGCAGGGGCGACCTGGTCAGTGCCGTCTACGTCTGGTCGACCAGCGAGGACGAGGCACGCGAGGTCGCCGACGAGGTGGCGCCGAAGGCAGCCGCCCGATTGGAGCGGGCCGTCAGCTGACGCGCTGCCAGCTCAGCAGGCCTGGAACCGTCCGTTCTTCCGGTACGCGTTCCATAGGGAGAGCGCCTCGTCGACGTACGGGTTCCGATCGTCGGGCAGTTCCTGCGGCGCGAAGAAGCTCAGCTCCAGCGCCTCACCATCGCACGGCGTCAGCGCGCCGGTCCACCTGAAGACAGCGAAACACATGACGAACGCCTGCACCTTGTCACCGTTCGGGTACGTCGTCGTCGAATCGGAAACACTGGCGAACGGCTCGAGACCAGAAGGATCGGCGCGAAGGCCGGTCTCCTCCTCGAGTTCACGGATCGCCGTCTGCGCGAACGTAGAACCAGGCTCAGCGCAACCGCCTGGCACCGACCATCGCCCGGTATCCGCACGCCGCATCAGCAGCAAGCGTTCAGCGTCGTCGAAGGCCAGGACCTCAGCACCCGGAAGGAGGAGGAGCTCGTTGCCGACCTTCTGCCGCAGCCGCCACAGGTATGACCCTTCGAATCCCACGCCGGCAACGGTAGCTGTGATCTCCCGCGGCCAGGTCCGGGACGGAGCGGGTTTCCGTACTTGACAGGATGGGGGTATGTCGTCGCCACCTCTGCGCCCGCACCGCCCCCCGAGCGCCGGTCGGCCTCGGCTGGTGGCGAGCGACCTCGACGGCACTCTTCTGCGTACGGACGGAACGGTGTCGCCCAGGACCCGCCGTACCCTCGCCCGCGTCGAGGATTCCGGCACCACGGTGGTGTTCGCCACCGGCAGGCCGCCCCGGTGGCTCCGCCACATCGCCGACGCCACCGGACACCGCGGCATCGCGGTCTGCTCCAACGGAGCCCTTGTCTACGACCTGCACAAGGAGAGCGTCGTCGACAGCTATCCCCTCGCTCCCGAGATCGGGCTCGCGGTCGTCGACGCCATTCGGGCGGCGATACCCGGGGTGAGCTTCGGGGTGGAGTTCGGTGAGACGTTCGGTCACGAGCAGACGTACGAACCACTCGGCGACTTCGCCAGCCAGACCTTTGTCGGAGAGGTCACGGAACTGTTCGGCAGCCAGCCGGCCGTCAAACTGCTGGCCAAGCACAACGGGCATGACGCGGACGTGCTGTTCGCCAAGGCCAGTGAGGTCGCCGGAGACCTGGCCGAGCTGACGTACTCCGGAGGTGCCGGACTGCTCGAGATCTCCGCGCCCGGGGTGTCGAAGGCGACCACCCTTGCCGCGTTCTGCGCCGAGCGGGGTGTCTCGGCGGAGGAGGTGGTGGCGTTCGGTGACATGCCCAACGACCTGGCGATGCTGTCATGGGCAGGCACGGCCTATGCCATGGCCGGCGCGCACCCCGACGTGCTGGCAGCGGTCGAGCGCCGGTGCCCCGGCAACGACGACGATGGCGTCGCAGCCGTCCTCGACAAGCTGTTCGGCTTCTCGACGGTATGAGCGAGGCCTCAGCCTCTGCGTACCGTCTAGAGGTACATGCCGCCCGGGCGGTCGTGGTCGGCCGGCGGCTGCATCTGCGGGGGGATCGGGGTACCCGGCGGCAGCGTCCGCCGCATCTGCTCGAGCTGTGCCCGCGCCGCCATCTGTTGCGCGAACAACGCGGTCTGGATCCCGTGGAAGAGGCCTTCGAGCCAACCGACCAGCTGCGCCTGCGCGACCCGAAGCTCCGCTTCGCTCGGCACCGTACCCTCGTCGAACGGTAGCGACAGCCGCTCCAGCTCCTCCACCAACTCGGGGGCGAGGCCCTTCTCGAGTTCGGAGATGGACGACTTGTGGATCTGGCGTAGCCGCTGCCGGCTCGCCTCGTCGAGCGGGGCGGCCTTCACTTCGTCGAGCAGTTGCTTGATCATGCTGCCGATCCGCATCACCTTGGCCGGCTGTTCGACAAGGTCGGTGACCGAGCGTTCCTCGTCGTCGCCGTCGGACTCCTTGGCGGGCGGACCCTCCACCGCCATGCCGTCCGGACCGACGATCATGACGCGGGGAGACTCGTCGCGGCGTTGCTTGTCCTGCCCGTCGCTGTCCTCGTCGTGGGGGACGCCAGGGCTCTGGGGAGCATCGGTCATGGCCCCATCCTTACCCCATGTCGTACGCAATGCGAGGACGGCCCCCTCGACGAGGACGCCACGGTAGGAACTGCCCAGGTCAGAGCTGACGCCTGCCCAGGTCAGGAGCCCGATCCCGGAGAACCACCGGGTGTGTAGGTACGGACCGATCCAGCGGACCGGCCGCCCGCTCGCTGTCCGGTGCGCATGCGTTCGGAACGCCTGCGGGCCACCTCGGCGCGGATCCGGATGCGGGCGAGCCGGCGTTCCCTCAGTGCGTGGTCGATGTTCATCGGTCGCCTGCCTCCCTCATTGCCGAACTACCTGGCATCGCGTACGCGTCCCGTGCGGCCACACCGCGCGCGACGGGAGTGGCACGGCGTGCCATGGCTATCTGGCTACGACGCGGCGAACCGCCCGAACGGTTTCCCCGGAGCCACCAGAATCTGACCGAATTCCGACAAGCCACCCAGACTGGATCATCCGGTCCGAGCGCGCACTCAGCCTGCCGCGACGGCGAGAAGGACCTTGCCGACGTGCTCGCTCGCCTCCAGGACGCGGTGGGCTTCGGCGGCTTCGTCGAGCGGAAGAACCCGGTCGATCACCGGGCGGAGGTGGCCGTCCGCGACCAGCGGCCAGACGTGCTCGGCGACGCTGGCCACGATCGCGGCCTTCTCCGGGAGCGGGCGTCCACGCAGCGTGGTCGCAAGGACCGCGCCCCGCTTGGCGAGCAGCGTGCCGAGGTCGATGTCGCCCCGGCGACCGCCCTGCAGCCCGATGACGACCAGCCGTCCCGCGGTGGCCAGCGCGTCAAGGTTGCGGGCAAGGTACGGAGCTCCCACGATGTCGAGGATCACGTCGGCACCGTGGCCATCGGTCTCACGCCGGACGAACTCGACGAAGTCCTCCTGGCGGTAGCTGGCGACCGCCGAGGCGCCGAGCTCCAGGCAGCGTGCGGCCTTCTCCGCACCGCCGACAGTGGCGAGCACCCGGGCACCAAGGGCGCGCCCGAGCTGGATCGCCGTCGTACCGATCCCGCTCGCGCCACCGTGGACCAGCAGCGTCTCGTCGGGACGCAGGCCGGCCAGCATGAAGACGTTGGACCAGACGGTGCAGACGGTTTCGGGAAGTGCCGCGGCCTCGACCAGCGAGACGCCCTCGGGGCGGGGGAGGACCAGACCGGCGGATGCGACGACCCGCTCGGCGTAGCCGCCGCCCGCCAGCAGGGCGCACACCTCGGCACCGGGCGCGAGGTTCGGCACGTCTGGGCCGACCTCGGCGACCCGGCCGGAGCACTCCAGGCCGAGGATCTCGGACGCGCCGGGCGGCGGCGGATAGTTGCCCTGACGCTGCACCAGGTCGGGGCGGTTGACACCGGCCGCCGTGACCGCGATCGCGACCTCGCCGGGGCCCGGGGGTGCAGGATCTGGCACCTCCGCGACGGTGAGGACCTCCGGACCGCCTGTGCCGGTCGCCACGACCGCCCGCATCATCGATCAGCTCCCCGGGCCGGGACGGTCGCCGGTCGACGAACCCGGCCGGCCCGGACCATCCCCCTCCTCGTCGGGCGCGATCGCGTCGTCGTCGCCGTTGGCGCCTGGTCGCGGCGCCCAAGGCAGCTCCTGGGCCGGGCGTACGACGACCACGTGGTCACCGCGCAGCAGTTGGGAGACGGTGGGGTCGTAGTAGCGGTAGACCTCGCCGTCTCGGACGACGGCCACCGCGACGTCGTCCAGTTGGCGCGGCGAGCAGCCCTCCTCGCGGGGCAGCACCGAGCGCTCGGCCACTTCGAGGCCTTCGCCGTAGGTGAGCAGGTCCTCGAGCACGGCGCCGAGTGCCGGACTCACCGTCGACAAACCCATGATCCGGCCGACCGCGTCCGAGGACGTGACGGTGATGTCGGCGCCGCTCTGCCGGAGCAGCGGGATGTTCTCTGCCTCGCGGACCGCGACCACGACCGTGGCGTCGGGGTTGAGCTGGCGGGCGGTGAGGGTGACCAGGACGGCGGCGTCGTCGCGGTGGGTGGTGACGATGACCCGGCTCGCCGTCTGCGTCTCGACCCGGCGCAGCACGTCGGCACGAGTGGCGTCGCCGACGATGCCGCCGAGCCCGGCGGCGTTGGCCTCGTTGATCGCGGACTGCTGCGGGTCGACGACGACGATCTGCTCGGGCGGTATCCCGCCGTTGACCAGGGTGTCGACCGCGCTGCGGCCCTTCGTACCGAATCCGACGACGACTGTGTGATCGCGCAACCGACTCCTCCATCGCGAGATGCGCCACTGCTCGCGGCTCCGCGTCGCCAGCACCTCCAGTGTGGTACCGACCAGGACGATCAGGAACGCGACCCGCAGCGGCGTGACGAGCAGGATGTTGGTAAGACGCGCGCCCGGAGTCACCGGCGTGATGTCGCCGTACCCGGTGGTCGTGAGGCTGACCGTCGCGTAGTACACCGCGTCGAGCACGCTGAGCGGGCCGCCGGCGCTGTCCTTGTAGCCGTCACGGTCGAGGTAGACGATGAGGACCACGAGCCCCAGCAGGATGAGTGCTGCGGCGATCCTGGTCCCGATCTGACGCAGCGGCGACACGTAGGCGGCGGGAAGCCGGACGTCCGGCAGGCGGGCCGACGCGGACGACACGCTGGACAGGCGGGATGTGGACATGGCGGGACGACAGTAGCCGAGGTCAGGACTCCGTGGTGCCACCCGCCGCCCGGTGTTCCCAGGTGGCCGCGAGGTCGCGGGCGACGGCGGCGCAGGCGGCGAGACTCGTGGCCCCGCCGCCACGTTGGGCAGCCGCATAGCCGACGAGGAACGTCGTCAAGGGCGCCGCCGGCCGGTCGACCGCATGCGCCGCGTCTCGGGCAAGGTCGAGGACGAGGTTCACGAGGTCGGCGTCCGGGTCGGACGGGTGGGACGGGTCGGGCGGGCCGGATGGCGGAGTGATGTCCAGAGCCGCGGACAGTTCCTGGACCCAGTCGGTGAGCACGGTCAACCCTCTCGTTCGATCTCAGCCGTCCCGCCGGTGGGAAGCCTTCACCATGCGTGGCAATTGCCCACGATGCACGGCGAATGTGCCGCGTGTTGTGGGGAATGATCACGCGTACGTGATCATTCCCACCGGCGCGGAGCGGACAGGGGATTGGTGGCCATCTCGTCGGCGCGGGCGAGGTTCTCGGGGGTGTCGCAGTCGAGGACCGCGCGAGGGTCGCGGACGGTGGCGAGACGGAGCTCGTCCAGCAGCAGGCGCATCGGCAGGTCGCGCGGATCGCCGATGGCGGCCAGGGCGCGACCCAGCGAGTCGCGGACGTACGCACCGGCCAGGAGCTGCCGCCGCCCCTCCGCGTCGCCGAGGACGGCCCCGTCGACATCCGCCGCCTCGCGCGCGGCCTGAACCAGCTGGCGTACGACGGTGGAGTCGAGCAACGGCATGTCGCCCGCCAGGATGACGACGATCGCCGAACCGCAGAGTTCGAGGCCGGCGGCCACGGCCGCGAGGGGGCCGGAGCCGGCAGGCCGTTCCCGGGTCCACCGCACGGTCGGCGCGCCAATGGGGAGCGGCCGCTGCGGTCCGACGACCACGACCGTCCGCGCCGCCGCACCGGCACCGATCACCCGCTCCAGCATCGGCCGGCCAGCCACGGGCAGCAGGACCTTGTCCGCGCCGCCGAACCGTCGCGCCGTCCCACCGGCGAGAACGACGACGTCGAAGTCCGCGGTTCCCTGGTCGCCCACGGGTCGAGTCTTTCACCCTCACCGGGCAGACTGGCGTACGTGCGTATTGCCCTGTTGCAGTTCCGTGCCAGCCTCGACAAGGCCGAGAACCTCGCGGAGATCCGACGCCTCGCCCAGGCCACGGCGTGGGCGGCGCCAGACGTGGTGGTGTGCCCGGAGGCGAGCATGTACGACTTCGGGACGCCGGACACGTCGCTCGGCGACGCCGCGGAGCCGGTCGACGGTCCGTTCGTCCAGGCGCTTGGCGGGCTCGCGAAGGACCTCGGCGCCGCGGTGATCGCCGGCATGTTCGAGACCTGTGACGATGATCGCGCGCGGGCGTACAACACCCTGGTCGCGCTGGGGCCCGACGGTTCGCTGATGGGCACGTACCGCAAGATCCACCTCTACGACGCGTTCGGCTACCGCGAGTCCGACCGGCTGGTGTCGGGCGGCAGCGAGCGGGTCATCGTCCCCCTCGGGGGCCATCGGCTCGGCCTGCTCACCTGCTATGACCTGCGGTTTCCCGAGCTCACCCGCGCACTCGCCGATGACGGTGCCGACGTCCTCGTGGTCCCGGCGGCGTGGATGCGCGGGCCGCTCAAGGAGGACCACTGGTCGACCCTCCTGCGGGCCCGGGCGATCGAGAACACCTGCTACGTCGCGGCGGCGGCCCAGTCCCCGCCGGCGTACTGCGGGCGGAGCATGGTCGTCGACCCGATGGGCGTGGTGGTCGCGAGCCTGGGCGAGGAGCCAGGCAGCTGCGTCGGCGAGATCGACGCGGCCCGGGTGGAAGCCGTACGCCAGCGTAATCCCACCCTTGCCCACCGCCGGTTCGCCGTCGTCGACCGGTACATCTAGGGTGTCCGCGGGCGCGCGACAGGCAAGGGCGGCGAGGATGGCACTGGTCAGCGAGGGACGCAGGATGCGGATCCTCGGTGTTCCGGTCGACGCCGTCGACATGCACGAGACCCTCGCCTGGGTCGAGGAACGGATCGCCGCACGTGGGCCGGGCACGCATCTGTGCGTCAACGCGGCCAATGTCGTACGCGCGAACGACGACCCCGACTATCTCGCCCTCCTCGAACGCGGCGATCTCGTCGGGTCGGACGGGCAGCCGTTCGTCTGGGCGGCGCGGATGCTGGGGCAGCCACTACCCGGACGCGTCGCCGGCATCGACCTGATGGAGCAGGTGCTGCGGCTGGCGCGCGACGCGGGCTGGCGCATCTATCTGCTCGGCGGCCGCGAACACGTCGTCACCCGCCTCGGCGAACGTCTCCGTGCTGAAGGCGTGCAGGTCGCCGGGCTCCGGAACGGCTACTACGCACCCGAGGAGGAGCCGGCGATCCTCGCCGAGATCCGCCGTAGCGCCGCGGACGTGCTGTTCGTCGGGATGCCGACACCGGCGAAGGAACGCGTCGTCGTCGCCGGACCGGAGTCCACCGGCGTACCCGTCTGCATCGGCGTGGGCGGCAGCTTCGACGTCCTGGCGGGTGAGCTCCGGCGCGCTCCGGTGACCGTGCAGCGGCTGGGGATGGAGTGGTTGTTCCGGCTGGCGCAGGAGCCGCGCCGGCTCTTCGGGCGGTACGCCGTGACCAACACCCGGTTCATCGCCCTCGTCGTCCGCGACGTCGTACGTCGGCTCCGGCCGTCCCGCGTGGCGCGACGTTCCTGACCACCCGTTCCGGGTCTGCGGCACCGCCAACGCGTTTGTCCGAGGATGCGGCCGCCACCTGCTGGGTTGGAGTGACGCCATAGGGTGGGACCACGTGTCACTATCGCCGCGAGTCCCCGCACCCTCCCTGCCAGCACAAGTGAACTCCGCCCCGGAGGCGGACGACGCCGCTGACGCGGCAGGTGCCGCTGACGCGGCAGGTGCCGCTGACGCGGCAGACGCCGCTCAATCCCCAGACGCCGCAGGGGATGGCGTCCCCGCGGCGGGCGTTCGTCCCGCCGGGAGTGTGAAGGCGTGGCCGGGCTGGCTGCTCCTCGCGGCGGTCGTTCTGCTGGCGTTCAATCTTCGTTCGGCGGTCGTCAGTGTCGGTGCCCTTCTTGCCGACATCCGCGGCGGCCTCCACCTGACGCCGACAGTCGCGGGTGTGCTCACCACCCTGCCGCTGGTGTGCTTCGCGGCGTTCGGTGCGGTGGCGGCCGGGTGGGCGCGCCGGTTCGGCGCCCGCAACGTCCTCACGGTCGCGCTGACGGTCGTGGTGGTGGGCCAGGCGGTCCGGGCCGTGGTGCCGTGGAGCACTGTGTTCCTGCTGGCCACGACGCTCGCCCTGGCAGGCATGGCGGTCGGCAACGTCGTGCTGCCGGCGTTCGTCAAGGAGTACTTCCCGAGGCGGGTCGGCCTCGCCACGGCCGCCTACACGACGTCGATGGCGGCGGGGGCAGCGATTGCGGCGGCGCTGACGGTGCCGCTCGCCGCGACGCTCGGTGGCTGGCGGTCCGGTCTCGGCGTCTGGGCGGTCATAGCCGGTGTCGCGCTGGTCGGCTGGCTGCTGGTGTTCGGTGGAGCGCGTGGCCACCGCGACTCCCGTCGTAGGAACGGAAGGAAGCGCGGCTTCGCCGACCTCCGGCACTCGCCGTTGGCGTGGTCGCTGGCGCTCTACTTCGGTCTGCAGTCCCTTCAGGCGTACGCCGCGTTCGGTTGGTTGGCGCAGATCTTCCGTGATTCCGGTGTCTCGGCGGCGTCGGCGGGTCTGCTGTTGGCGGTCCTGCCGCTGATGGGGATCCCGCTCTCGCTGGCGTTCCCGACGATCGCGGCCAGGCTCCCTGACCAGCGCATTCTCGTGTGGGCGTGCGGGGTGGCGTTCCTCGTGGGTTACGCCGGACTCCTGCTCGCGCCCCGGGCCGGTGCGGTGGCGTGGGTGGTGCTGCTCGGGCTGGGCGGCGGCGCGTTCCCGCTGACGCTCACGATGATCGGGCTGCGGTCGCGGTCGTACGACGTGACAGGCCCGCTGTCGGCGTTCACACAGAGCATCGGGTACCTCATCGCCGCCATCGGTCCGCTCGCCCTCGGGGCACTGTTCGAGGTGACCGGCGGGTGGACGATCCCGATCGGGTTCCTCCTGGTACTGGTCCTTCCGCAGATGGCCGCGGGGCTGCTGGCCGCGCGGCCGAGGTTCGTCGACGACGAACTGCCTCACGGCCCGGGACCGGCGCACGCCGGCGCCGCCGGTGCTGGCCGATGACCGCTGCCCGGCACTCCGGAGGACTGATTCGGAGCGGAATCACTCATCTAAGCTGAGGCCGCATGACGGAAACCACGCCGTGCGTCGGGCTGGTCGGTACCGGCCTGATGGGCAACCAGCACACGGTCGCGTGGCAGCGACTCGGCATCCCGGTCGTCGTGCATTCCCGTGACAGGGGCCGTGGGGAGGCGTTCGCGGCCGAGCACGGGATCACCGCGGTCGCCGATTTGGCGGAGTTGCTGGACCGGGTGAGCATCGTCGACATCTGCACGCCGACCGACACCCATGCCGAGTGGGCATTCGAGGCGGCGGCCAAGGGCCGGCACGTGATCTGCGAGAAGCCACTCGCGCGGACGCCGGCCGAGGGGCGGGCGATGATCGAGACCTGCCGGTCGGCGGGAGTGGGACTGTTTCCCGCGCAGGTGCTGCGCTTCTTCCCGGCGTACGTACGCACCCGCGAGGCAGTACTCTCCGGCCGGATCGGCGCGCTCCGCAAGCTGAGGTTCTTCCGGATCAACGCGAGCCCGGGTCGCGGGACCTGGTTCGTCGACGTCGCACGGTCCGGCGGCGTGCTGGTCGACCTCGCCATCCATGACCTCGACTTCGCCCGCTGGGTGGCGGGCGAGGTGACCCACGTGGTCGGCCGGTCCGAGCCCCTCACGACGTCGGAGCCAGGCGCGGGCCCCGACGAGTACGTCCACGCCTCTGCCACGCTCACCCACGCGAGCGGGGTGGAGTCGGAGGTGACGGGGATCTGGGACGTACCCGGCACCGAGCTGCGGTCGACGTTCGAGATCGAGGGCGACGAAGGCGTGCTGCGGTTCGACTCGAAGCCGTCGGCAGTGGTGACCGACGGCGCGGGTGACGTGGTCTACGCCGACGACGGTGCGGTCGATCCGTACGCCGAGCAGTTGGCGGAGTTCGTCGCGGCCTTCGAGGGGCGCGCCGAGTCGCGGGTCACTGCCGAGGACGGGCTGGTGGCGCTGACGCTCGCCCTGGCCGGCGGGGAGTCGGCCCGCCTCGGTACACCGGTGGATCCGGCGTCGTTGCGCTGAACCCGGGACGAGCTCCGAGGCACAGCACTGCCCAAGGCACAGCACTGTCTGTCCCACGTACGTCACCAGGGAGGGGACCGAAGCGGTGATCGTGGTCGGCGAACACGCTCATGAGCGCGAGCGCTTGGCGGCGGCGGAGCTGCGGCGCTACCTGTACCACCTGACCGGCCAGGCGATGGAGATCGGGCCCTATCCGGGCGACGGAACCGATCCCGTGCTCGCGGTCGGCGACCGGAACTCCAACGCCGTGATCGCGGCTCTCGTCGAGGCGGGTGCGCTGCCACCGGAGGCACCCGCGCCGGAGGGCTACGTCATCCGGACCGCCACGCTGGCGGGCCCGCGCCCGGTGATCGCCGTGATGGGCGGGAGCCCGCTGGGCACGCTCTATGGTGCGTACCGGCTGCTGGAGAAGTACGGCGTCCGCTTCCTGCTGAGCCGCGACGTCCTGCCGCCGCGGGTGCCGGCCGACCCGGACGTCGCCGCAGACCGCCCGGACCGCGCTGACAGCGCAGGCCGCGCTGGCCAGCCCGGGGCGGAGGCGGTGCGTCCGGCGGCGTTCGTCGTGCGCGACCTCGACCTCACCGAGCAGCCGGCGGTGGCGCGGCGTGGCCTGCTGCCCTGGCACGACTTCCAGGGCGGCCCGTCGGCGTACTCCCTCGAGGATTTCCAGCGGTACGTCAACCAGCTGGTGAAGCTCCGGATGAACACCCTGGTCCTGCACTGCTACCAGGGCGGCTACCCCGGAGAGGACATCAACGAGCCGTTCGCCTGCGCGGCGCGCGACGAGGACGGCCACGCCCGCTACGACGCATGGCTGGACACCTCGGTCGACCACCAGCGGTGGGGACTCGCGGCGAGCCGGGCCGACGACCTGGCGTTCGGGGCGGGGGATCTGCTGCCCTTCGACGTCCTCGGTTCAGACGCCGCGCGCGACGTGGCGAGCCAGCCGGACGCGCGCGACCATGCCTACGCCAAGGCGGCCACGATGCTGCGGCAGGTGATCGCTTACGCCCGCGAACGCGGGGTCGAGGTCGTGCTCGGCACCGACTTCGACATCGTGCCGGAGGCGTTGCGCGACGAGCTGGACCCGCTGGATCCGGCCGTGCTGACCGGACGGGTGGACGACATCCTCGACACCTATCCCGACCTGAGCCATGTCCAGCTCTACTTCAGCGAGGTCAACGAGGTCACGACCGCCGACGGCGCCAAGGCGTACACGATCGTCCGCGATCATCTGGCGAAGCGCGCACCGCAGGTGCGGCTGGTCACCGGGTCGTGGTTCCAGGAGGAACGCTTCCCGGAACTGGCGGCGGCGGTGCCGGGCGACGTGGTGTTCTCCACGCTGATGCCGCACGACATGACCGTACGACCGGAGTGGGCACAGGTCGCCGCCGACCGGGAGGCGTGGGCGGTGCCGTGGCTGGAATTCGACGGCGGACTGTCCGAGCCCCAGTTGGCGGTCGAGTTGATGGAGCGCCGGCTGCCGGAGCTGCGGGCGACTGGCGTGCACGGCGTGATCGGGATCCTGTGGCGCGAACGCGCGGCCGATGCCAATGTCGCCTACCTGGCAAGGGATCTGTGGCAGGCACCCGGCACGGTGGTTCCGGCGGAGGGGTTCTACCGCGACTTCGCGGCGGCGACGCTGGCCGGGACCGAGGCGGCCTCCGCCGACGTGGCGGATGCCGGCGCCGCGGCGCTGTCGGCACTGGAGGCCGCGGGTGTCTACGGGTTCGCGGGCGGTGGCATGAAGACCTCGGAGTTCCACGGCTGGGGCTTCGCCGGTGAACCGGGGGCGAGCGAGTACGCCGAACGCTACGCCCGTGTACGCACGGAGTTCGAACGCCTGGCCGCGCTCGTGCCAGGCGGCGCGGAAGGCAACGACGAGCTGGCGTACTGGTTGGCGTTCCTGCGGTGGCTGGAGTCGTACTGGACCGCGCGGGCGATCGTGCCAGGCGCGAGGACGTGGGCGGACCTGCACGGGAGCGGGTTCCGGGAGGCGATCGTCGCCTACCAGGACATGGTGCGCGACCTGCCCGGGCTGGGTGGGTTGGTGTCGGCGGCGGGTGGGCGGTGGTACTTCGGCGACCCGGCGTGGCCGCGGTGTGTCAAGGACCCGTTGCGGTCCTACCAGGACACGTTCGTGGCGGGCCTCCCGGTGGCTCCGCCGATCGATGTCATCGTTCGCAGCACACCCGACGGCGCGGCGCTCACGTGGAAGGCCTACCCCGGCCGCGAGGACGAGGTGGCCGGGTTCCACGTCGACCGCGCGCCGGAGGACGGATCGGAGCAGTTCGTACGCCTGACCGAGGAGCCGGTGAAGGACCAGACCTACGACGACGAGGTGTCGGGCCACTACCGCTACCGCGTCACCGCCGTGGGTGCGGCCGGCTCGGAGAGTCCACCCTCCTGCGTCGAATCCGTCCAGGCCGGTGACGCCGACGACGCACCACCGCCACGCGTGCTCCTGCTGCCGGCGCGCGACCAGGCCTACGCCGACGCGGCCTTCCCCGTGTCGGCGACGGTGCTCGGCAGTCGCGTGACGAGTGAGCTCGGCGCACACCTGCGCTACCGCATCATCGGCGAACGTGACTGGCACAAGGTCGCGATGTGTCCCAACGTCCGCGGCCGGGCGCGGACCTTCGTCGCGGCGATGCCGGCGTGGGCGCTGACCGAGCGCGGTGTGGAGTACGTCGTGGTCGCGAGCGACGGTCGTCACGAGACGGTGGCGCCTTCGGGAGTGCCGCGGTCGGTGACGGTCCTGCCGCAGCCGGACCCGCCGGTGGGCGTGCCGCAGAACGTCACCGTCACCGTCGACGACACCCGCGCGCGGGTCGTCACCTGGGAGCCGGCGAGCGGTCCGGTCGTGGCGTACCGGATCTACCGCGGGGCCACGCAGGGCCTTCCGCCAGGCCCGGACACCTACCTCACCTACGTACCCGCCGACTGTCAGGTCTTCCGCGACGCCACCGCGTTGCCACATGCGTCGTACAGCTACACCGTTGTCGCCGTGACCACCCACGGGCGGACCAGTGCCGTGTCGTAGCGCGCCGCCGTGCCCAGGGGCCCGCCGCGCGGAATGATCACGCGTGCTCGGCAATTCCCCACGATGCACGCCAGGTTCGCCGGGTCTCGTGGGGTCTCGTGGGGAATGATCAGGCATGCGTGATCATTCCCGGGGGCGGGCATGGTTGCTGCGGGCGCGGCGCGGATGACCAACTCCGGCCTGGTCTGCGAGGTGTCGCGCGTCGCCTGCGTGGTGTCGTTAGTTTGTGCCGGAATCCGAGCGCTGTTCGTCAGGAAGTGTTACTTGTTCGTTCAGGTCGTGTCTTCGCGGGGGCGGTGAGATGGCGCTCGCATCTCGTGCTCGTGAAGGGAGCCGTTCGTGCTACGACGTACGCTGCGCCGGAGGCGCGTTCTCGCCATGGTGGGTGTGATGGCCGCGGGTGCCGCCGGCGCGCTCGGCCCCGTCGCCGGATCGGCGGCCGCGCAAGACACGGACTCCGACCTGGTGAAGATCCGCGTCGCCACCTACAACATCCACCACGCCGCCGGGCCTGACGACGTTCTCGACGTCGCGCACACGGCGAAGGTCCTCTCCTCGATGCACGCCGACGTGATCGGTCTGCAGGAGGTCGACCGGCACTGGGGCGAGCGGAGCGACTTCGCCGACCAGGCGCGAGAGCTCGCCGAGCGACTGGACATGTACGCCGTCTACGGCGCCAACCTCGACCTCGACCCGGCAGAGCCCGGTCAGGAGCGCCGTCAGTACGGCACCGCGATCCTGTCCCGCTCCCCGATCACCTCGTGGAGCAACACGTACCTTCCGAAGTTCGGTAACCATGAGCAGCGCGGTCTGCTCGTCGCGAACCTCAAGATCCGTGGCGTTGCGATGCGGGTCGCCAACACCCACCTTCAGCACAACGACAACCTCGAACGGGAGGCGCAGGCGGCCGCGATCGTCGAACTGCTCGGCAGTGACCCGCGGCGCACCCTCCTCACCGGAGACCTCAACGCCCTTCCGGATACGCCGGAGATCGCGACGTTGACGAACGTGTTCGCCGACGCGTGGGCGGAGGTCGGCGAGGGTGCCGGCCCGACGTACCCGGTGGAGAACCCGGTGAGCCGGATCGACTACGTACTCGGTTCCCGCGACCTGGTCTTCCGCCACGCCGAGGTCGTGCCCACCGACGCGTCGGACCACCTGCCGTTGTTCGTGGATCTTCTCGTCCGCCGCTGATCCTGCGTGTTTCCGTGCGGTTAAGGAAATTCCGGTCATTTGCCTCGGAATTTCCTTAACCGGGCTGATCGCCTTTAGGCTCGCCGGGTTATTGGTAAAAACCACATTCCATAACGATCAGGTTTGGTACGAAATCGAAGCTTCGTCGTCTCATTATCGTGACCTACAGGCTTCTGTCCGGCCTAATGAGCCTCTAATCTGCCCAAGCACGGGAGCGGCTTCAGGGCAAAGGGAAATCTGGTGGCAGGCGGGCGTAGGAAAGCGATTCATCGCAAACGGGGCAGAAGGCTGGCAATTGGGATCAGCGTCCTGATTGTGGCAGGTGCGACTGGATTGGGCTGGCTTCTCCTCGCACCTCGAATCGGCATCGGCACGTGGGCGGCCGAAAATGCCGGAGCGACGGTGAGTCCGACGGCAACCAGATCCGCACCACGCGAAACGTCTCGTGGCGACGTGGACGCGACGATTGTCGAGAGTCCGTCGGCCAAAGCAGTCGAGAAGTGTCGATCGGCCGCCCGGGTGGGTGTCGACGCGGTCGAGGCGGCCGATGATTCCGTCGACGACTGGGCGGCGCACATCCAGGCGATGGCCGACCTCGAGGCGGGCAGGAACACCGAGGCCGAGACCAAGGCGATCTGGACCGAGACGCGGACCGCGGGGCCGGGCCGGGTCACGCTCTTCGAGCAGGCGGCTGCCGACTACCAGGACGTCCGTGCGCTGTGCGCCGACGTCGACGCGGTGGACATGACGGCCGAACAGCAGGGCGCCATCGACGGGTGTCGGGTGCTTGGCGAGGAGACGGACAAGGCGCTCTCGGCCGCCCGGAACGCGGTCGCCGAATGGAAGGCGCACCTCGCCGCGATGGCTCACCGGCGCTCCGGTCATCTCGACCCGGGCGCCGCGACGACGCTCTGGCTGGCGGCGTACGAGAAGGCCCCGGTCAACATCGATGCTTTCCACGACGCCGAGGCTGCCTTCCGCGCGGCGAGGGCGGACTGCAGTACGCCGAAGCAGTAGGGTTCTGCGCTTTTCAGGCGTACGGACGTATGTCGGGGATGGCGGTCGGGTATGGCGATCGGTATGGTCCCGGATATGGCAACGACGAAGAAGATCACCGTGAGCATGTCGGGTGACGCCCTGTGGCTCGCGGAGAAGGCCGCGGTGCAGGCCGACATGTCGTTGTCCGCCTGGCTGTCCCGGGCCGCCTGCCACTACGCCCTGTGGCAGTCGCCGAGCCCGGTCAGCGACGATCGGCAGCTGCGCGACGAAGAGGACCGTTCGGCGGAGGAAGCCGCCTACCGTGCGGCGGGGTGAGGTCTGGCGGTACGTCTCCAAGGGCCTGAACCGCGAACGGCTGATCGTCGTCGTCAGCACCGATGCCGTCAACGCCGCCCCTGACCAGGGCTGGTTCCTCGCCGTGGAGGTCAGCCCGGACGACCCCGGCCATCTGCTGGCCGTGGAGCTGCCGCGGCACGGATGGGTGGCGCCGCAGCATCTCGACGCGTTGTATCGGCGTTCGTGCCTCGAGCAGGTCGACGTCGTCGAGGATGACGTCATGGAACGCATCGGCTCCATGCTCCGGATCGCGCTCGACGTGTGAGCGCCCTGACCTCGCCGGCGGGCCCGGCTGTCACCCCTTCGTGACGGCCGCGTCGACGACCTCGGCGAGATGCTGGAGCCGTGGGGCCGCGTCGTTTCGCAGGGCGGCCTCCACGTCCGGTTGGCCGATGCACGACCGCCAGACTGCCCGGCCGGCGAGGAACCCCGACGCGCCCTCGCTGCACGCGAGCTCGACGGCGCGCGGGAATCGGTCCTGGCGTACGCCCGAGGACAGGACCACCCAGGGCGAGGCGATCAGGCTCGTCAGCGCGCCGCACATGCGGCGGATGTCATCGTCGGAGCCCTCACCATGCAGCGTTACCTCGGCCTTGTACAGGTCCGCGCCGCGGGCACCCAGCTCAGCTGCCGCAGCGAGGATGCCATCGTGTATTCGCGAGGGGTTCGTGCGACTTCGGGGCGGGCGGGAGACCGGTTCGATGATGCTCAGCAGTCCGGCGTTCCGGCAGCGTTCGACGAACCGGTCGACCATCGCGAGGCGGGCCGCGGGCTCGTCGTCGGGGCGGTAGAGCACCAGCAGCTTCATCGCCGTGACGCCCCTGGCCCGGTAGTCGGGTAGGTCGATGTCCTCGTCGATCGCGGCTTCGCCGACGATCTCGTCACCGCGGGCGGTCAGCTTGTCGCCGGCGGCAATGAGGGCGGTGTCCGGGCCGAGGATGCCGTCGTCGAGGTAGCGGTCGAGGGCGAACTGCCGGTCGACCAGAACCGCAGAGGCGTGCGGCCCGAGGATGCGGCCGGCGGTCAGCTTGAACTCGGTCACCTGCGCGTCGCTGACCTTGCCGTCCTGATGCTCGGCGAACATCGCCCGCATCGACTCGCGCTGGTCGAGCGCCACCATGGCGAAGCCTCCGGACGGCCGGCGCAGTGCGTCAAGGCTCGCAGGGTTCGTGGTGGGGGCGGACGTGCCTGGTGCGGTAGCTGGGGCCGGGTTCGTCATCGTCCTCCTTCGTGCGTACGGACGAAGGTTTCATCGCCCTCGGCTGCGGAGGCTAACAGCCGTGTCAGATGGGGCGCGGGGTCCGCATCCGGCGGTCTGGAAATGAAACGCGCCAGTGGCTGACGTAGGGCCGCCATGAATGGGATGGCCTAGGGCACCAGAATGGCGTCTTCGGCACTCAACGGCTGCGGATCGAGCACGATGCCTCCCGCGACGCCGTACGCGGCCAAGCTGATGCCCAACAGGTCCAGGACCATACAACCGATCAGAGCCGATCCGCCTAGAACGATCGCCACTGCGCCGATGATCTTGATGACGTACTCCCGGACCGCTTGGGCTCGTGCTCGGTCAGGATCCTGAAGAACACTGCTCGGGTGAACGGATCGACAAGAGCGAGTACGGCGAGTGTCACCCGGATGATCAGCTCGGTGGGGTGCTCACCTGCGAAGGTTTCCCTGGATCAGAGGGTCTATCGCCAGCGCGGCTCTTCATGAGGACGCAACGTTGCCGCGGACGGGTGAGGCCGATGGGGACCCGCACCCGAGCGGGAACGGGTGGAGTCCATGCAGGCCAGATCCGGCGGCGGACACGAGTCGCTGCGCTGGGTGACGACCTGGCGCCTCCCCTTTGACGCGGAGTCATGTGGTCGGTGTATGCCAACTGCATCGACAGCGCGGAGGTGACCAAGAACGCGTTGATGGAGCGGCCGCCGGATCACCCCACCTTGACCATCGACCACGTACCGGAGCCGAACCCGTCAGATGGGAGAATGACGAGCGGAGCCTCTGCCCCGGGGTGGAGGCGCAACTGCGGGCAGATCACGGGCAGAGGGGCGGGGAGGAGCCAGGCTCTCGGGATAAATCCGCAGGTCAGGAGGGCTCGCATAGTGGCCTAGTGCGGCGGTCTTGAAAACCGCTAGGCGGGGTAACCCCCCGCCACGTGGGTTCGAATCCCACGCCCTCCGCCGACCAGCGTTTCCGCAGCTCAGAGGCGGTTTTGGTGGCCTGTTTCGACCCCGACCATGATCGTCTACGTGTCCAGCGGTGTGCAGTCATTTGCGGGTGGAAACGGGTAGTTGCGGGGAATACGCGGGGTCGGACGCCCGCTGTCTAGGCTCCCATTGGCTGGGTTGCTGGTTCTGGCTTTGCTAGATCAGGGTGCCGCTGACGCGGCGCACCGCCCGGCTCCGCCCTTGCGGGCTGCGCCGTCCTCGGGCTCGCCGGGCGGAAGCTGGTGATGGCTCGCTCAACGAACACCGCAGGGCTCCGCCCTGCACCCGGTCCTCCCTCAGGGAGAGCAGCCCTCCAGAGCCAATGGGTGTGCCTCTCGCAGAATCTCCGGTGCCCGCAGCTGGAGAGTAGTCTCCGGCGCAGCACCTCGAGCCACCACTTGGGATGAGGAGCACCGATGGGGATGTCCTTGCGGGAGCTTCCAGACGAGATGCGTGAACGTGTGATCGCATCCTGTCGGAAGCGCGAGCCGAGCACCCTCGGCATCCTTGTCCATGGCTCGTACGCGACGGGCACCGCACGGGAGCAAAGCGATCTTGACCTTGACATCTTCATCGCCGAGCCTCCTTCTGCCTACTACCGCACATGGTTCGAGGATCGGGCCGGAGGCTTACCGCTGCACATCAGCGCGCGATCTGACCTCACACTCGCGGTGTGGGAACAAGAGGCGAACGAGCCTGAGGACTGGGCCATGGGTATACCGGTCGAGCTGGAGTATGCCTGGTTGTGGTGCGGGGACCAGCACCTCAAGGCGACCGTGGGCGATCGGCCGGTCTTGCGCAAGCCCGGAGCGAAACCCGAAGTCGAGGATATGGTCGACGCCCTGCTCAAGCTGCGCCACGCGACCGATGCTGGCGACCAGCTCGGGGCACGCCTGGCCGCACAAGACGCCGCACGCTTCGCTGCCCCGTGCATCGCGGCACTGAACGCGCCCGAACCTGCACACGATCCACGCAGCGCCCTGGACGTCCTACTAAAGCTCTCGCTCGTGCCAGACCACTGGGCAGACGATCTGGTCGCCTGTCTCGGCCTCTCCGAACGACCCGTCGAGCAAACATGTGCTGCCGCAGAACGGCTCGTGCTTGGAGTTCTCCGGCTGCTACGCACGACCAACCCCCACGCCGACCCGCAGCCAGACGTGGCCACGTACATCATCGACGGAACCTTCGAGCGACTCCTCGACTTACAAGTCTGACCACAACTGCCGTCGGGGCGGCGTGCAACCCGCCTGCAACCAGCGCCCGGACGGATCTGGACTGGCCTGGACAGAGCAGCGTCGCCAAGGCCCTAATTCAGCGCCAACAAGCGAGCCCTGGACGGATCTGGACAAGTGAACATGGGTTCCTAAATCGCGTGTCGCTCCGCCTGCCTGCCAAACTACGGCCAGGGGTGACATGGGACCGCGCCACCACTAGCTTGTGGCGGCATGAGAGTGAACGGGATCATCCCGAACCTGCCCGTCTCGGACCCCGCGGCCGACCGTGAGTTCTACACCGAGTTTCTCCAGCTGGACGCCGCGTTCGAATATGGCGGTGTGACTGGGTTCGCGTCTCCGAGCAACCCGGCAGCCCAAGTCAACCTCCGGACACGACCAACTGGCAGCGCCGAACTTGACGATCCAGTTATCTCCGTTCAGGTGTCAGACGTGAAGGCTGCCTTCGCAGAAGCCCAACGACGCGGATACGAGATTGTCTATCCGCTCACTGAGGAGGCGTTCGGGCCTCACCGCTTCTACGTCCGGACACCTGCCGGCACCGTCGTCAATGTGATCGAGCACGAGAACTGATACCTTCCGGCAGCTTGGACGCCGCCGCGACGTCGCCACCGACCTACAGCTCAGCGTGCCCTTCACGTGCCCCAAGGCAGGGCTCGCTAGGGTCCGCAGCGGTCAATGACGGTCACGACGGCCGGGCTCAGACACAGGGATGATCTACGCTCAGCCGAGCGTGGACACCGAATATGCCTTTGCAAGGCAGGGGTTAGGGCCCTCAGACGGGCCGAGACAGGTGTTCGCCGTTCCCGACGCCCCATGCCTCACGCAGCCACTGCGCGAATGTCTCATCTAGATCGGAGCTGGCGGTGACGAGGAACCCGTTCATGAAGAGCCGCCGTGTAAGTGGATCAACCTTCCGGACGCGCCGATCTTCAAGTTCGCGGGGAACGTTTAGGTGTCCAGTCAGCCCACGATCGGTCACTGTGACGGCCGCGAAGATCCGGCGTTTACCGCACAAGACCACGGGCCCGTTCTGGAGTTCGAAGGTCACCGGACCGCACGCACGGGCCATCTCGATGAACCGTCTAAACAGCGTCACGCTCGTCGTAGGGTGTCCGACCAGATACGGATCGAAGTCGGAATCGTCCGACGCCACCGGCCACTTGCTTGTACGCACCACACCTCCGCCCCGCTCGTCGGTCACGAGGCCGAGCCGTCACGGGTACCTGAATATGGCACGCAGGCGTTGGCCAAATCGAGCCCCGGTTCGGCGCCCACAGGGGTCGGTCAGGGTGCAACGCTCGCGGTCCGGACGAACCCCTGCCCTCCACCACTCCGGGCCATTGGCGGGCCATTAGCCGAGGTGAACGAGGGGGTCTCCAGGCCGCTCGTGGCCACCGATCTCTGTGCGGACTACGGAACTACCGCGCCGTTTCGACACCTTCCAAGCTGGTCATCCAAGGCTAGATTCGCATGCCTTGGCGTACAGGTGGTCGAAGCTGGTGGCAATCTCGGGCAGGGGAGTTCGGGGGTCGAAGGTTAGGTCGACGCGTAGGCCGACCATCTCGACGTCGCGCCATCCGAACCGGTGGGTTGCCAGTCCGAGGACCAGGCCGCTGCGCGGGAGCAGGTACGGGGTGATGTCACCGAAGGTGAGGAAGCCGCCCGTAGGCCCGCCGATGAGTTTGGCGTTGAAGGCTTCCCGCAGCATCCATGCGGTGCTTTCGCCGGCGGAGGCCGTGAGGCGGTCGGTGAGGACGAGCATCTGTCCTGCCCAGGGGGAGACGCCCACGGCGAGCGTCTCGTCATCGGTTTCCAGGGCAAGCGCGGCACCTGGACGCGGAACCGGCGTGTTGTTCCGTCGCAGGTCGGAGATCGAGTCCTGGCCGGCGATGGCGATCTGTTCAACCGTCAGGTTCCACGCGGCGAGGCGTCGTCCGTCGTAGCGCCAGGCCTGGTCGCTGACGTAGCGCACTGGGTGTGGCACGTGGTTGGCGATCCACTTCCATACGAACTCGTCACTACCGCCGGGGTTGCTCCGCACGTCGACGATGATCTTCTCGTGGGCGAAGTGGCGGGCGTGGTCGTCCTGGAACTGGAGCATGGCTTGTTCCGCCTCGCGGCTGGGGCCACCGCATTGGCGCAGGCGAAGGCACAGCACGCCGTCGAGGTTCTGCTCCTGCAGCCACGGTCCCGCTTCTCGGCCGTGGACCAGTTCGCATCCCCGGCGGTCTGTGGCCCGGAGGAGGTCGGCATCCTCCCCGGGAGCTCTGAGATGGTTGTCACCGATGAGCCAGCGAAGCTGGTAGAGGTCGGTTCCCAGCGCCGCGCCCCAGGTGGCGGGCCGTTCGGCTTCAAGGCGCCCTGTCCACGCCGTGGCCCACTTGTCGAGGCCACCTGAATCCGCAGTACCGGTAGCCAAGCCGATGTGGCGTTCACGCAGTAGGACGAGCACGTCCGGCACGTCGGCGATCAGCGCGTCGACGTCGCAGGGGGTGTCGGCTGACCGATGGTCGGCCGCCGCCAGCCCGTTCAGAACTGTCGACGAGTTCGGGTCGAGCATCCAGCGAACCCCGGTCTCGGACGGATCCATGTACAAGGCTCGAAGTTCCGTGGATGCTTCCATGCCGAGCATGGTCGCGGACACCGCTGATTCCCTCAAGTCGTGCTGTCTGTCGGCGATCGACTAGCCAACCGCCTCCGGCATCTACGCGGCTGACCCCAGCGTGACCCAAACGAGGTGCAACACGGGGCAACGATGAGCACCGGGCCGACGACCTCAGGAGCCCCGAGAGGCAGGTCGCGATCGAGTTGCCTGCCTCTACGGACCTGAGGGTCGGCGTGTAGGAGGGTTATCCGCCGTCAGCCTCTCTAGCCGCTGCCTCCACCCGCGCGACGTACTCCTGCCACCAGGCTTCGTCTGAGGGATGGATACCTGCGTCGTCGCTGTCGTATCCGGTCGAGCCGTCGATGAGCTCGCGGATGATGTCGGCATGCCCGGCGTGGCGGGCGGTGTCGAGGATCAGCCCGATGATCCTGTCCCGCAAGGACTTCGGTTGTCCTCCGGGAAATGGCTCCGTGCCGATGTCATCGAGGTCGAGTTCGTGGATGGTGCGATCGGAGTTGGCGCAGACCCTGCGGTAGAGCTCGACGATGTAGTCGGTCGTCTCGTCCGGCCTAGCCCACATGTCACCGTTCTCGCGGAAGCTGCCGTCCTCTACCCATGGGAGTTTCTCGTCCGGCGTTCTGTCGAAGGTCTCGCCGAGATAGTTGTACTCCACGCCGATCAGGTGTTTGACCAGGCCCAGCAGGTTCGTGCCGGAGCGCGTCATCGGGCGCCGTCGATCGGCCTCGCTCAGACCATCTAGCTTCCACAAGAGTGCCTCACGAGTGGCGTCGAGTCGGGCATGCAGGATGTCCTTCTCGCCGGCGGTCCCTGACGTTGAACGAGCCATCTCGACGCCCCTCAACTCGGCGGACATGTTCCAGAACCCTAGCCAGGCGTGCCCCCGAGGTGCCCCCGGAACTGCCCTCACCAGCCATCAACGATCAACACCCACCGGCAACAGTCCGCGGTCGCCAACGCTGCGATCGCGGGGTGACCTGCGCACGAGAACCCATTCGTAATGCGTAGCTCGCCGTCCGGCTTCCCGCACGGAGGGCATCAGTTGCGATGCCCTCAACGATCCCACTCCCAGTCCTCGACCCGATGGTGTACGGGAATCAGGTTGATCTGGAGCTTCGCGAAGAATCCGTCGGCCTCCAAGCGGCGCCGCAGCTTTTGCGCTTCCGCCTCGGTCGTGAAAGCGCCCACCTGAAACGAGCCCTCACCTGGCTGCCGCGGATCTACGTACTCGACGCACCACGCCTCGATGGGCTCGGCGTACCCCTCGGGCGGCGAATCCTCCGTGCTCACATCTCGATTATCGTGCGTGAGCGGCGGGCGTGCGAAGCGCAGGTCGCCTGACCAGCGGACTGCACGGACCGGCGACGATGAGCACCTGGTCGACGATCAGGGGAGCGTAACCGAGCAGGTCGCGATCGAGTTGCCTGCCTCTACGGATCTGAGGGTCGGCGTGTAGGAGAGTCATCCGCCGGTCAGCCTCTCCAGCCGCCGCCTCCACCCTCGCGACGTACTCCTGCCACCACCTCTCATCTGAGGGGCGGATACCTGCGTCGTCGCTCCCGCCACGCCGGCCATGCCGACAACATCCCGAGTTCATCGACGGCTCGACCGGCTACGACAGAGGATTGGTTGACATGCCCTGGTAAGAGTCCTACAGTCCGGCGTGGCAGGGACAGCCGGCCGCTCGCGCCCGTTCCGGGTCTGGTGAATGTATCCCGTCGATTCGCCTTCTGATCAGGTCAACACGGTGGCGAACGAAGTCAGTAATGCGAGCGCTGATCATCTTGGTTCGCCCGCACGTGGAGGATCAGAAGACTCATGCGAACTTTCCGCGACGCCAAGGCGATGGCGAAAGCGTTGAGAACCGAGGCGCTTGATCGCCAACAGGTTGACCTCTCCCACAGCGAGGCGCTGGAGATCGTTGCCAGGCAGTTCGGCTTCGACAACTGGAACATCCTGGCCGCCAAGATCACGTCCGAGACCGGTGACGGCGGCGACACCAACCAGGAGAATGCCGGTCTTCGGTTGACACCTGCGATCCCGATCCTGCGCATCTTCTCCGAGGAGAAGGCGAAGGAGTTCTACGTCGACTTCCTCGGCTGTACGGTCGACTGGGAGCACAGATTCGAGGACAATTCCCCGCTCTACCTGCAGGTTTCCAGGTCGGAGCTGACGCTTCATCTGAGCGAGCACCACGGTGACGCCAGCCCCGGCTCTACCGTCTACATATGGATGAGTGGCGTCGATGAGTTCCAGCAAGAACTAATCGGCAAGAACTACAGGTACGCCAAGCCGGGCATCACAGAGGACTCGTGGTCACGCGGCGTACAGCTTGGCGATCCGTTCGGAAATACCCTGCGCTTCGCCGAACCGACGGACTCCAGGTCGAAGGCGTAGCACATCGCATGGCGATAGCCGGCGCAGGACATTCAGTGACGTTGGGTCACCTGTTGCCGGCCGGCGCCAAGCCTTACTCGACCACGAGCTGCGCAAAGGCCGCCGGCAAGGACCTACACCTGTAGCGGCGTGCCCTACGCGTGCCCCAAGCCAGGGCCGATCATGGTCCGCAACGGTTAACCACGGTCAGGACGGTCGGCCCTGGACGCGGCGACGATCCACGCTCAGTGCAGCCTGACCGACGGAGATGCCTTTGCAATGCAGGGTGGACCCGCTCTGTTCGTGCCCCCGGCGCCAAGCCACGGCGATCTGCGGGCAGTCACGGGGACTCACGGTCGCTTCCGCAACATGTTGCATCCTTTCGTTGGACGCCGCCGAGTGGCATCTCGGGCTCAATTGGTTGATGGGATGTTGAAGGCTGCTCGTATGAAGGGGTTGTCGAGGGGGAGGCGTGAGGCCGTACGCGTCGCCGTGCAGAAGCGTGGCGGGTAGCACATCCAAGCCGGCGTAGATCCGCTCATCATCGGACCATCGGTGGAGCAGGGTAAGAGCACGGTCGTGAACAGGATGTGGACCCTTGCGCTGGGCGGCACGAATCCCCGACGGGGCAAAATCCGTCAACGCCCGGCGACACAACGTCCTGTCGATCCGGGGAAGCTCTGCAGGCAGCGAGCTTGCGGTCCCGAGATGTCGGTGGTGCAGTCGTGCCAAGCTCGCGAATACTGTCTCCGGAATTTCCGCATCCCACGGCATCGTCGAGCCCGGATAGAACGGCATCACCACCCACGGCCCGGTCTCGTCAGCGCCTGCGTCAATCAGCTCCGGGAAGGCATCAGCACCAGGTATCGCCGCGACCTCACGCAAGGCGATCACCTCAGCCGACGATGCACGCTTCGCGACAACCACGAATCGAGCCCGCCGACCGTCCGACCCCTCGGTCATGACCTCGACCCGCTCGACAAGGGGTGAGCCCACACCACCGGTCAAACGATGCCGCTGCCCGATCTCAACGACAGCCAGATCGGGGTGCGTAGGAATGAGCCATCGGGCAATGGCCACCTTACGAACCGGAAGTATCAGGTCGATCGGCGCTGTCATGGTCTAGGTCTTCCGGATCACGGGTTGGGGTGACCTGTCACCCCAACCCGTGATCCGGAAGCCCTAGTCCGCCTCGTTACCCCGCTCGGTCTCGCTGAAGCCTCGGCTGAGGTAGTTCGGGATGGTGTGCGGATGTTCATCGGGAACCGTCCACAGCCACACGCGGGTGGTTGGCCTTCCGTCCGACGCGGGGGTCTTCCAGGCCATGTGGGTCATGCGGGACACGAAGTCGCCGCCGATGCCACGGCCTTGGAAGGGAGGGACGATGCCGATGACGACGATGGCGACGTGGCCGTTGGTCTGCCAGCCGATCTCGGCGAACCCAACAGGATCCTCTCCGATCCTGGCTATCCAGGTTCGGACGTGTGGAGGGCTCAGCTCTTCGGCCCATCGTTCGGGCGACCACGCGCTGCGGCCGCTGTTGTCCCAGATCTCCTGGTACAGCCTGCAGATCGTGGGGGCAGCCGAGGGGGAAACCTCGTCAACGACGAGTTCCGGAAGTCTGGGCGAGGGGCGCAGATGCTTTGGGTCGGTCATCTCCAGGTAGATCCCTGCTGGCGCCATAGCCGGCGACCGTAGTTGTGCTGCGATGGTGGCGCCACAGGATTTCTCTGGAACGAACGATGCCAGGAGAGCCGCTAGCCGTGCCCCTCACGTCCCCCCGAGCAACCGTCGCCGCGGTCGGGTCACTCCTTGGGGTGAGGCATCTCCGGCAGACCTCGGCGATCGGCCTCGTGATCGTTGGCATCGTGATCAGTTTCGTCGGGAACGTTCTCAGCGTTCTGAGCTGAACGCGACTCCACCGTTGGCGCGTGGTCCACCACCGACTGGACCCACTGCGGCGGACTGTTATCTGTGAACGAGCTAAAGCGTCAGCCAGCCGCTGCCGGCGCGCCAGTGGCGGCCGGTCTTGATGTGGTCGATGATGGCGCGTTCGAGCGTGGTGCGCCGGGGCAGCTTGTCGACGTCGGACGTGTCCGGGCCGAACACGAATCTCAGGATGGAGTGGTCGTTTGCTGGGAACGTGCGGATGGTGAAACGGTGCTGGAATTGCACGAGTTGGAGTCGGCTGGAAGGTACTCGGCGAGTTGGGTGTCGAGTAGCCATGACTCGCACACAGCGATTCGGTAGCGCTCGCCGGGAAAGTGCCGTGCAAAGAACTCACGAGCTGCCGCGAATGAGTTGTTACACGCCTGCGGCGAAAGTGGTCCACAGTAGTCGGGGATGTGGACGGATAGGCACGGGTCCCCCGGGCGGTAAGGCAACCCAGCCCTGGCGATCGACGATCCGAGCCGCTTGTTGAGTGTGGCCCGTTCGAACTGCAGTCGTCCCAACTGGTAGAGCGTGCCGGTGAAGTGGTGGACCAGCGAGTTCGGGTCGCGTAGCCCGCCGACGCCGTGGAAACGGTGGTGCACGGCGACGCGCCGACCCAGATCCGTCAGGGTCAGCCAGGACACGTGCTCGGGGATGCCTCGTTGTCGGTGCAGCATCCGCAGCTGTGGCAGCATCGCCAGGAACACGAGCACGTAGAAGTAGCGGCGGACAGGTTTGCTCTGGTTGGGGAAGGTCGGAAATCGACGGCCGGTGTGGGGGTGGTCCATGCAGTGTGCCAGCAAGTGGACGCAGCGCTCGAGCAACCATCGGAGCGGCCCTGGCGGTCGCAGTACTGGGAGACACCGGACGATGGCGTCGATGTCCTCATGGGGTACGGCGAGCCGCAGCAGGTCAGAGACCGCGTCGTCGGGGTCCGGCAGGACGACGTTGAAGTTCGGAGATCCGGTCAAGGCCAGCTGCGCCAGCCCGGAGGAGGTCTCGTCGTCAGTCGTCAGCAGCTTCGAGACAGCGACTTTCGACACGCCAGCAGCACGCGCGACATCATCGATCGTCACCGGCGCCAGCCCTGCATTGGTCGCTCCCACGCTCCACCTCCAGTTGGGAGAAGGTTTCAGGGTACGGCGGCGTGCAGTGGCGCAGGGGCCTCGCCGCGAGTGAGGCAATGCGCCACGTACCCATTCGTTGAATTCGTAGCAGCGCCATACCGTCCAGTCGCCCACCAACACATCCGCGCTTGCGACTTGCGAACGGCCCGACAGGTCGAATCGGGGCCGTACAGCTCCTCCGGGTCGAGCCTTGGTGCATGGTCAGTCCTCGGCCCTGGGACTCATGAACCGTTCGATGCGTTTACGGTCCGCGCCCTCATGGCCATCGATGCACTTGGCGTAGACCCGTAGGAGTACCTCCACGCTGTGGCCGAGCCATTGTGCGACCCGCGTCGGTGCCACGCCAGCGTTGAGCCAGGTGGAGGCACAGGCATGCCGGAGGTCGTAGGGCCGACCGGCCAGCGGGGAGTCGTACTCGGCGGCAGACAAGGCCTTCTCGCGGGCTTTGCTCCAGACGGCGTGGTAGGTGGTCTCCTGGAACGTGCCGCCGTACTTGCCGACGAAGATCCGCCCGTCACGGTGCACGCCGAACTGCTCCAGGTGTGCTCGTAGCAGCTCGGCAAGGTTCGGATGGATCGGCACGGAACGCGTTTCCTGGCGGCCCCTGTGCTTCAGCGCCCGACGCTCCCGCGATGTGCCCGAGTCCGTCCAGGCGCTGCCAGCACGAGGGTTCGAGGCGGTGAGCAGAAGGTCACCCCAACCCGACTCGGGCAGGCGGACCAGGTTCTCTCTGCGGAGGTCGACGGCCTCAGATGGGCGGAGGCCAGCGTAGTACATGCAGCCGAAGAATGCCTTCATCCGGGCGCCTCTCTCGCCCTGTCCGGCTACGGCGTCCAGGAGACGGTCAGCCTGCTGGCGGTTGACCACGACCCTGGCGTCGACGCTTTCGACTGCCTTGGGCAGCTTCCAGCTGATCTGGTCGATCGGATTCTGCCGGAGCTGCCGCAGTTCCACCGCGTAGGCCAGCATGTTGTAGAGAACCGCTCGCTTTCGCGTGATGGTGTTCCTCGCGGCACGGGTGCCATCGAGCTTCAGCGACAGCGCGTCCAGCGCGGAGCGGACCAGATCGGGTCCGGTCATATCGTCTTGCAGGTCCGCGAGGGAGACGGTGTTCTGCTGCAACCAAGCGATGACACGTGCCGGGTCGGCGGGTGGGACGTTGGAGTCGCGCTCGGTCTTCACGCACACCCACTCGTACATGGCTCGGCGGATCTGGGCCCGGTCCGGCATGCCGCCTCGCTGCGCGACCAACGCCGGGGTCACCGTCGCCACGGTCTCCGCGATGCTCCGCCGTGAGTTGCCGGCCGCGGTGGACCACTTCATGTCGACGTAGGCGCACACGTGCTCGTACCAGGACCGTGCCTGCCGTTCGCGTAGCAGGGGCTCCGGCAGCCCGGTCACCTTGTCGAACGCGACACCCTTGTTGGCGTACGTCAGCAGCGTGCTTCGCTCGGCTTCGGCCAGGGCGCGGGTAGCGAACGTCGACTGATGCGAAACACCGTCTACGTTCCATCGAACCGTGTAGGTCGGCTTCTTCTGCTTCGCGTTCTCCTGCTTGCTCCGGCTGAGGTTCTTGCGCACACCCCAGATCCGGACCTTGTGCGAGAGCGAGGTGCCGCCCGCGTGGGCGGCACCTCGCTGCCGAGATGGCTTCACGCGGCCTCCGTGCAGGTCTCGAGCCATGTGTCGAGGTCGGAGCGGCGTACCCGCACATCGCCGTTGGGGAGCTTGATGCAGCGCGGGCCCTTTCCGACCTGGCGCCAGTGGTAGAAGGTGCTACGGGATATGCGTAGCTCGGAACAGACTTCGGGGATCGTGAGTTTCTGATTCAGATTGGGCTCAGCCATGCGGGTGGGGACTCCTTCGGTATCGGTTGGCGTGTTGCTCCGCGGGGCGGCGTGCTTGGCGGCTAGGTCGCCTCGCGGACTACGTCAGAGGTCGTTAAGGGGGCGTCGAGCGCACGGATCCAGAACTCGAATCGGCCATCACCGGTGAGTTCGTGGAAGTTGTCGCCGACGCTGACGTAGGTGAGGGCAGCGTGGACGGGTAGCCAGACGCCGTCGATGTCGAGCCGTTCGCCGGTGCCGGCGTGCCGGTGGTAGTCGCCGTCCCAGAGGCGTTCGACCGTACGGACGAGATGCGCGACAGCATCGCCGATGTCGGCGAACTCGGCGGGCTGGGCAGTGGGCGCCTTGCCCGGCGCGTTCCAGCCTGCGACGTACCTGGTTGTCAACGAGCCTCCTCTCCATATCCGCATGACCTCAGACGGGCGTGCAGTCTGCAGGGACCTCAGCCGTCGAGGCCTGCTCGTCGATGGCGACGTGGCAGTACGCGCATTCGGCTCCGCTTCGCGTGGCGGTCCAGACGTGGGGCTCGGTAGCGCCTGCTCGGCAGGGGAAGGCGTGGCTCAGCCACGGCAGTGGCTGGTCGAAGGTCTGTCCGCAGCTCAGGCACTCGTCGTAGCCGTCGCGGACGATGAGTCGGTGGCCGGTCATGGGCGGCAGCCGATCGCGGTGAGGATCTCGGCGACCTGGGTCAGCGCGGCCCGGGCTTGGTCGACGGTCATGTCGACGCTGTCGCCGTCGTCGGTGACGCTGCAGAGCAGGACTGGCCCGTAGTAGTCCTGGTAGACGTAGCCGAATCGGCGGGCGAGTTCAGTGGCGTACGGGTTGACTGGGTGGTTGTAGATGCCCTCGTCGTCCAGCCACATGTCGAGCTTGTCCGTTAGGCGTACGACGTCCACGAGATCGCATCTCAGCGCGGCGTACATCATGGCCAGCCGGTTGGTCTCCGGCAGGTTGATCGCGGCCAGTGTGCCGTCGGTGTCGATGACGAGCGCGTTGCCGTCCATGCAGGATCCTCCAGGCTTGGGCGTGGTCATGGCCGCTTCGGTGCGTGCGACATCCGAACGTGCTCGAGGGCCGCGGCGTACGCGGCCAGCCAGCTCGTCGAGGTCGCTGTGTGCGGGAGAACGTCGTGGGTGCACAGGTGGCATCGCCACGCCCAGTCGAGGGTGGCCCGTCGCCAGACACGACACGGCCGGTCAACTCGAAGCCGTGCCGTCGCAACCACTACTGCTGCGGACGGCATCACGGGTGTACGCGCTACGTGGATAACCATGGATAGACCGTATCCGCTGATATCCACCGGGCAAAACAGGTCACAGATGTGGCTGGCTGGACAGGCCACAACCGTCTCAGATAGGTGGTCCGGTGAAAATCTCACTTGTCGAGCGGCGGATTCCAGCGGTCGACGCAACGCGAGCCGTGTTTGCGGCGAGCTTACCGAGGGACAACTATGCCAGCATTCGGGGGAGCGGCAGGTACGTTGGTGCGTATGAGGATGGGGATCATCGCCGACATCCACGGCAACGATGTGGCGCTGCGTGCGGTGCTGAAGGACGCAGACCGGCTAGCCGTCGACAGTTGGTGGGCACTGGGTGATCTGGTCCTGTTCGGCCCGCGCCCAGCCGAAGTTCTTGAGCTGCTGCGCGGCCTTCCCGGCATCCGCATGCTACGTGGAAACACCGATCGCTATGTCCTGACCGGTGAGCAACCAGCTCCACACGCGACCGCCGCCGATGCCGTGTGCAGCGTCGACCTCGTGCAGCGCTACGGGGCCGTGGCGGCCGCAATCGGTTGGACGCGAGGTGTTCTGGACCAAGCCGGATCATTAGCCGTGCTGGACCACCTCCCGACACAGCTGCGGCTCCACCTGCCCAGCGGAGCCGCTGTCCTCGGCGTTCACGCCTCACCGCGAGCCGACGACGGCCAGGGGATCGAACCCGACGTGCTGGATGCACAACTCCGGCCGCTGTTGGCCGAATGCGACGCCGATGTCGTCGTCGGCGGCCATACTCATGTCGCGACAGATCGTCTTCTCGACGGCATCCGTGTCCTGAATCCCGGCTCTGTTGGGATACCGCGCACCTGCGGTACTGCCGGCTGGCTTCTTCTTGAAGACAACGGCGATTCGCTATCCGTCGACCAGCGCAGCGTTCCCTTCAACGTGGACGCCGTGGCCAAGGACCTTTACCAGCGGCGGCACCCTAATGCGGATTTCGTCAGTTCCATCCTCACCGGCCAACGACCACAAGTCAGGGACCAATCAACCGCGTGATCGCGTCAATACTGGAGACCCTACCGAGGCGGTCCACTCCGCCATTGTGCAACTCGCAGGCCTCGGCGAGCTGGTTCAGGTCGCCGGACGGGTCAGGTCATCCTGTGGCCGGGATGCTCGGCTGGGGTACGCATCTCGGCCCGGAAACGACTCTGCGGGGTGTCCTAGGCCGTGTCTCCTAAACCCTGGCGGTAGTTGAGGATGGCGGCAGCGAGGGTGAGTCCGCCGAGGTAGGTGATGGCGTACTTGTCGTAGCGGGTGGCGATGCCGCGCCATTGCTTGAGTCGGTTG